>CAYJEO010000006.1:0-15932 GCA_964369355.1 uncultured Muribaculaceae bacterium
GCTAAATAAATATCTTCATCCTTAGGTATTTCTCTAAAATAAATAAAATCCATTTCAGGTAAGCAAAATTGATTTTTTCTAATAGTTTGTTTTATTTTATTTGGAGCATATAACACTAAAAATATAGCACCTATTATAGAAAAAAATGTAATATATTTAATCTTTTCTTCAGCCTCTTCATAAGGTAAATTATACTCTTCATTAGCATATATTAATTCATTTAATGCACTTGTATGTGAATACACATTAGCTTTAGAATATGTTGTAAAACTGCGATAATCTTCATTATAAGCAATTATTGCAAATTCTAAAAATTCATTATGTGATTTAAATTTCAAATCTGATTTATCTAAATCAAATGAAAATGTAGTATACCCTGGATTTACGGTATTAGATTTAGTATATTCAAATGAAGATTCATTAGTTCCATATGTATACGCTAGATAGTTACCACTTGAAGGCATATCTTTTAAAGGAATTAATATTTCACCTTTAAATGAATCTAAATATTTAATAGTAGATCCTGAATACATAGATAAGTATAGTTCTGATGAATCATTATAAAATAAAGCTGCATTATTCATTTCATACTGAATTTCAAATACTATCTCTTCTCTATAAACTCCATCAATATAAAGCATTAAAGCTTCATAATCTCTACCATACTCATTATAAGGTCCGTCACTATGATACCAATAACCTGGCCCATAAAAATTGTTATATCCAACATAATCAATGTCATCCCAATATAATTTATCACTTTCTTTATAAACAATCTCACTACCATCTTCTAATATTTGTTTGACAGATAAAACTTTATAATCAATTTTTAAACCATCAACATAATCTTCAGGTAAGTCTCGCCATAATTCCCAAAATAAATTATTTTCAAAAGCAGCATGTATGTCAAAAGTAAGTTTTTCTGTAATAATAACTTTAGAATTATTATCATATTCATCTACTAATACAGCACTATATTCTACATCTGTTATTCTCGCATAATCAAATGGATTTATAGTTTCAAAAAAACCACTTCCTATTAAACTTAAAAGACCAAAAAAAAGATAAATAAACATTATTAAAATAATATTTATTGCTATAGATCTTAACTTCATTTAAATACCCCCTATATCATAACTATATATAGTATAACATATTTTGACTTATTTCTAATACTTTGTTATTATGAATTTATACAAAGGAGGTTATTAATGTTTGAAATAAATTATTTAAACGATTATTATAATACTCCTGACTTTATAAATTTAGTAAATGAAATTTATGAACTAACTAGTTTTTTAGAAAATGATTATCCTAATTTTAATGATTGGTTTTTTAATAAACAAATTAAAAACCTAAAGACAACTCGAACAACCTTATTTGTACAAGATAATAAGAAAATAATAGCTGTAGCGCATTTGAAAAATGATAATGAAAAAAAGATATGCACTATTTATGTAAGAGAAGATAAACGCAATTTAAAAATAGGTACAAGTTTACTAAATAAATCTTTTGAAATCTTAAATACTACTTCCCCTATTATAACTTTTAAAAAGCATAAATTAAAAGAATTTGAATCAATCATAAATAAATATAATTGGAAATTAACAGATACTACTACTAGCGAATATGAATATAATAATTTCAATAAAAAAATTAAAGTCATAAAAAAAACAAGTAATTAAACTTGTTTTAATGCCTTTATTGCTTTTTTAATATCATTACTTTCTTGATTAATTATTTTTTCATAATTTTCTTGTTTTGCTTTATTAATTGCAGTAAAATATTTATTTTGTAAATCCGATAAATATTTAAGATTAATTTCTTTATTTTCAATTTTATTTTTAGCTAAGTAATTTACATTTAATTCATCACAGTATTTTAATGCATCTTCTAAAAAGTCAAAAGTTTTTAGTACTTTAGTAGTATCTTTATAATATAAATAACCTAAATTTTTGTCTTTATCTAAAGGTAAATCTATACTATTAATTAATTTAATTTCATTATCTACACTTCCATATGCATATATAACATCATATAATAAAGTATTAGTGCCGTAAACTACACTTTCACCGACTAAATGGGCTAAGTTAACAATATATCCTTTATCTACAAACATGCAAGCATAAACCATTTTTTTATCTTCTATAAAATCAGTAGATATATAATTTATAAACTTAACTCTTATTTCATCATCTAATAAATAAGTAGTTAAGAAAGTTGGAATTGTTCCTAATGTTTTAGAAGCTACTTCATTTAAAGTAATATCTTCTTTTAACGTTAAATAATCTATTCCATTATAATCTTGATGGTAATCATATAAATTTTGTTCCCTTAAAAATTCTTTTAAGTAACCTTTACCTTCTCTATAAGAATAATTAAGATTATCATCTTTTAGTTTATTGAAAACTAAAGTAGCATAGTAATCAATATCATCTATAGTTAAAGAATTAATACCTTCATCTTCTAATTGTAAAAATGCACATCCTATAATATCTTGATAATAAATTTTTTTCATATTATTCACCTAATATTATAATAACACTATTTATATTAAAAATAAAGTATGATAAAATTAATATAGGTGGTAAAATGAAAGTATTAAGTATACAACAACCTTTTGCAACTGCTATAAAAAATAATGACAAATTAATAGAAACTAGAAGTTTTAAAACGAATTTTAGAGGTGAATTTTTAATTCACTCTTCTTTATCTAAAACTTCTTTAAATAATTTATCAGAAAAAACTAAAAAGTTAGTTAAAGATTATGAATTAGAATATGGTTATATTTTATGTAAAGCAGTGTTAGTTGATTGTATTAAAATGGATGAACAATTTTTAAAAGAAATAAAAAGAAATAATAAAGAATATTTATTAGGACATTATGAATTAGATAGATATGCATGGATTTTAGAAAACGTTGAAATTTTAGATGAACCGATCAAAGCTAAAGGTCAATTAGGATTTTGGAATTATGATATTTAAAAAAGCAAAATTAATTGCTTTTTTCTTTTACTATTTTTTTACTATTATAATTCATTTTCTCTTCCATAAATTTAAATAAAATATCATAATAAGGTTTAACAACTTCATTACAAAATTTTGATTCCATTTGTTTATAATACTTATATAAATATTCATAACTTATATCATAATTAATATCAAATACTAATGCTAATCTTAATATCAATCTATCATTTTTATTTTTTAAATCTTTTATATTAACACATTCATAATTTTTAAAAGATTCATCTACTTCTTTAGTAATATTTTCTAAATCTAATTCTATATTAATTATTTCATGATTTAATATAACATTTAAAATATCAATTTTATCTGTATCTCTTATAAGTTTGCCAAATATTTCATATCTATCATTACTTTTTTCCAAGTTTAATTTATTATGATTAGTAATAGAATATTTAATTAATTCATAATCATCTTCATTAGTCCAATATTCATTTATATATTCTTTATTAAATAAGATGTCTACACCAAAATCAGCATGATCTACTGATTTAGTATCAAAAAAAGTATTATATTGCTTTACTTGTTCAAATCTTCCAAAATCATGTAATAAACCTATTAATGTCGCTAATTTTATATCATATTCATTAAAACCTAAGCTTTTTGCAAATAAATTACATAAAGACATAACTCTTAAAGAATGATTATATTTTTCTTTTATTTTTGGATCTTCCATATCAAAATTTGATACGTAATTTGTAAATATTTTTATCATTTTCATCACCTTATATATTTATATTACATAAATTTATAAAAAAAAACAAGTTTACTTGCTTTTTCTTTCTATTGCTTCATTTAATGAATATATACAATTTTTTAAATATTACTTTTTATACTATTATATTAAGAGTTTAAGATTTTTTTCTTTTCTTTATCAAATTCTGTTTTCGTTATAATTTTTTTTCTAATAATTCCTTCAAATTTATTAAATCTTTATATTTTTTTTCATTCAACGATCCTCCGTTAGCCTCTTCTTCATCAAATGATTCATGACAATTAGGACAATATTTAGAACTAGCTTCAACTGTACTTAAACAATTTGAACATTTAAATTCAACATGCTCCTCTGCATTTTGTTTTATATGTTCTTCATGACTTTTTTTTTCTTTAGCATCAGCATTTGCATCTATATCCGATACAAATAACCATTTATTAATGTAGTAATATACTAATGCTCCTATTGCACCTGTAATACCTATACCTAATGCTCCTTGTAAAATCATCGAAATCACAAATAATATAAAACTATTCCAATAACAAATTTTTTTACCAACTTTATATTGAAATTTTTTTCCGTTTTTCAATCTCAAAACAATCGGAATTAGCATCATAGAAATTGAAATTACAAGTAAATCAGCAAATGCAAGTAAATAGGAATTTTCTTTAATCGACAACACATCACTGCTTTCATAATTACCTGCTGCTGAAGCATATATTAATAATAACCAAAATATAATACTCCATTTTTTATTATTTTTCATTCACAACACCTCCAAATAAATTTTATTAAAATACTAACAATTACCTCTTTGCAATCCGATCTGAATTGCATTGTTTATATTATAAGCTACATATGAAAACGACGATCCGATTGTTATATTCATCATGCAATCATAAGTGTAGTAATAATTTCCAAACCCATCTAGTTTAAAAACTATATTTTCATCTAAAAAATCTAATTTATTAATAATGTAAAATGTTGTTTTACCAGTTAAAATATTGTTTAACTGTGTAGAATCATATTTCAACGATGCGTTTTCCTGCTCTAAAATTTCAGTATTTTTTTGACTATCATTTAATTTTACTTGAAAAGTATAAATTTCATTCCTACTCCAAATAAATAAAATAATTATTGTAATTATTAAAATAATATTCAAAAAAAGTGATATTCTAGTTTTCAGTAAGGAGTTAAATGTAGAAACTTTGTTTATTGTATTAATTTTTTTTGTATTCTTTTGCTTTTCAATATTATCTATACGTATTTTTTGCGCCATAATTATCCTCCACTAAATAATTAGATTCTTTTGTTTAAATTATTTCAAAACAAGTTTACTTGCTTTTTCTTTCGATTGCTTCATTTAATGAATATATACATCCACAGTAATCTTGTCTATATAAATTATGCATTCTAGATAATTCAATAGATTCTTTATAACCATTATTTTTTTTGAAATCAGCATATAAATAATCAATTTTATATTTTTCTGATAATTTTTTCCCTATTTGATTTAGCCAAACACTATTTTTATAAGGACTTATTGATAGTGTAGTTGTATAAAAATCAAATTTATTTTCACTGGCGTATTTGGCTGATTTATCTAGTCTTAATTCATAACATTTAAAACATCTCATACTACCTTCTTTTAAATGTTTATATTCTTCTATACTTTGTTCAAATAAAGTAGGTTCATATATTTCATTTATAACTTTAATATTTTCTTTTTTTACAAAATTTATTAATTCTTCATATCTTTTATTATATTCTTCTATAGTGTCAATATTAGGATTATAAAAATAAATTGTAATGTCAAAGTATTGATTTAATCTTTTTATTACAGCGCTTGAGCAAGGAGCGCAGCAAACATGTAATAATAAAGTTTTCTTTGAAGTTAAATTACTTATTATATCCTGCATTTTTAAATCATAATTTATTTTATCCATATATACCTAAATATAGTAAAAATGAAATTAAAATTAAAGTTAGTATAACACCATTTATTTGATCTGTTTTAGTAGTCTTATAAGCAACACCTACACACATAGTAGCAAATAATCCACCGACTAACCCACCGATATGAGCAGCTAAATCAATACCTGAAACTATTAAACTAATTGCTAAGTTAAATACTATTAAAGGTAATAGTTGTGTTTTAATAACTGTTCCAAAATAAACACGATAATAATTCCCAAAATAAATTAGTGCAGATAATAAACCAAATATAGCACCACTTGCGCCTACTCCGACTATATAATCTGGTAAGAATAAAATCGAGAATAATGATCCTACTATTCCACTTACTATATATATAAATAAGAATTTATATTTTCCAAAGAAATTTTCTATTTGAGGCCCTAATATATAAAGTGCGTACATATTAACACCTAAATGAATTATATTAGCGTGTAAAAACATTGCTAATATTAAACGATTAAATTCATAGGTTTTTAACGTTTCATTAGTTATTGCTCCTAAATCAAATAATACATTAGGATCTATTTCTGGACTTATTATAAATGTATAGGCAAAAAATATTATATTTAATAAAATTAATACATAAGTCATTACTGGTTTTTTAGGTTTAAATAATTCTTCTGCTCTAGTAGCATCAACTTGATTTTTAGCATTAATTTCATCCATTATCTTAGTAAATAAATTAATACCTTCTTCTTTTATTTCTAGTTCTAAATTAATATCTGGAAATTCATTTATGATAAATTCATATTTATTTATATCTGTAAATTCATCTAAATGGGCTAAATTTTCATAGTCAGAAGTGTTAGTAACATTTTCTCCCATATTAACAAATAAACTTAATGTTTTTAATTTAAATGAAAATGTTTTTTTTCTAATTTGTTTAACAATTTGATTAGTTTTTAATATATCATAATTTAATTGTTCATCATTGTGAATATAATTACTTACTATTCTAATTATTTTATATTTACTATCTAAATTTTCTAACCAAATTTCATTTTTTGCTCCATGAAGTACTATTGGATTGTAATTTTTTTTAGTTATAAAGTAATGTAACAAACGCATTACTACTTCATCTGTTTTATTTAACATAGCATCATTCATAAAACACCTTCTTTCTTATAATTTTTTTAATCTTAATTAATATACTTAATTAAGGAGGAAATAAGTATGAAAAATATACTTAAGTTTTTATTTATTTTTGCTTTATGGGTAGTGCCTGTTATGTTTTTTAATTTTGATATGGCTTATTATAATTCACTTAATTTACCATTTTTCACACCAGACCCATTTGTTTTTTCTATTGTTTGGACTATAATTTACTTTTTAATTTCAATAAACATTTATATGATAACTAATAATTTTAACTTAAATGATATAAAAGAATATCGTAATAGTTTAATAATTAATTATATATTTAATATGTTATTCACTTTTTTCTTTATTACTTTAAAAAGTCCTTTTCTAGCTTTTGTTGATACTATAATTGTTTTCTTATCAACTCTGTTTTTATATTACGAATCTAAAAGTTTAGATAGTAAATCATCTATTTATTTAATACCTTATGTAATATGGTCAATGTTTGCGGTATTACTAAGTGTATCTATTTACTTTCTAAATCTGTAAAAGCATCTAATATATTAACTATTTTTTCAGGTATTTCTGAATTAAATTCCATGTACTGTTTTGTTGTTGGGTGAACAAATCCTAATTCTTTAGCATGTAGGCATTGCCCTTCTTCATTAATTTTTTTCTTACCACCATATACAGCATCATTTACGATAGGATGTCCTATATAATTCATATGTACTCTTATTTGGTGAGTACGCCCTGTTTCTAATTGTAGTTCAATCAATGTTACTTCTTTATATCTTTTTAATACTTTAAAATGAGTTGTTGCTTCTTTAGAATTAGTTGAAGTGACAGTCATTTTTTTTCTATCTCTTACATCTCTTCCGATTGGGGCTTTAATAGTTCCTGTTTCATTATTAATAACTCCCCACACTAAAGCTATATATTTTCTATGTGTTGTTTTTTCTTCTAATTGTTTTGCTAAAAATTCATGTGCTTTGTTGTTTTTGGCAACCATTATTAATCCAGTTGTATAAGCGTCTATTCTATGAACTATTCCTGGTCTAAATTCACCATTAACATCTGATAATTCCTTTGAATGAAATAATAATGCATTTACTAATGTGCCACTAGTATTTCCATTACCTGGATGTACTACCATTCCATTTTCTTTATTTATAATCATTACATCATTATCTTCATAAACAACATCTATTTTTATATCTTCCGCTATAGCATCCATAATTTCTTCTTGAATTTCTTCTAATGAAATTTTATCATTCGCTCTAATTACTTGTCCTACTTTTGGTACTATTCCATTTACTAATACTTTTTTATCTTTTATGTGTTTTTGAACTCTTGTTCTACTTTGATCTAATTTTTCCATAAGGTAAGCGTCTAATCTTTTCTTACCTTCTATATCTACTATTATTTCTATCATTTTGCTTCTTCCTTCCATGTAATTATTATAAATATAAATGTGGCTATTACTATTAATGTATCTGCAAAGTTAAATATTGGTGCATCATAATTAAATATGTAAAAGTCTAAATAGTCAATTACATATCCTAAAAAAATACGATCTATTAAATTTCCAATAATTCCTGCATATAACATACTATAAACTATAATATCTATTTTTTTTAATTTACTTTCTTTTATAAAAAAATAATATATTCCTATTATTGCTAATATTGCGATTACTACAAAAAATATAATATGTCCAGATAAAATACTAAAAGCTGCTCCTGTATTATGGACATATGTAATACTAAAAAAATCTTTAATTACTTCTATACTTTCATAAATATTCATATTTGTTTTAACTATGTATTTTATTACTTGATCTACCAATAATAAAATAAGCGTTAATGGAATAATTTTTTTCATAATTTCACCTAATTAATTATACCAAAAAAAAAGACTTTAGTCTATTTTTAGTTAAAAATTTAGTTTTACTAAAATAACATCTTCGCCTATTTTTTCTATTTGGTTCCAATTTATTTCTATTTCATCTTTTGAAGAAAACATAGATACTAAAAATTTTGATTTTTCAATTATTATTCCTTGCATTTTCCCATCATTTTCTACCCTAATATCAATTATATTACCAATCTTTTTCCCGTCCATTACATTTATAACATCTTTTGATTGTAAATCTGATAAACGCATATAACCACCTATTTAATTATATATTATTTATTTTAGTTTATTCTATTAAAAAATAGTTGTATTTTGTCTAAATATATAATATACTCTTTTAGTAGGAAGGTAGATTTATTATGGATGAAAATTTAAAACAAGAACAAAATTTAGTTGATGATACTCAACAAACAGTGACAAATGTTCCAGAAGAAGTAAAAGTTGCTTCAGTATTAGAAAATGCTAAAAATAGAAAAGAGTTTAAAGCAATGAACAATAAAACTTTAATGCTTATTATCGTTTCTTTAGTAGCACTTTTAATTGGTGGATATACTATTTATTCAAAAACTTTTACAAAAGAAAATGTTATTAAACAAATGTTTTACACTATGAATGAACAGTATTTAAAATTTAGTGATTTTTCTAAAAATTACACATTAGATTATACTGATAAAGCAGTAGGTCTTAACGGAGGTTTAACATTAAATACTGATGGATATTTATTTGATGGCTACTCTATTAATTACGATATTCAAGTTAATGATACTTTAGATAAAGTATATACTGATTTAAATGTTAGTACTAAAGAAGAGATTATATTAGGTCTTATTGCTACAGTTGAAAATAACTTAACTGCTATGCAATTTACTAATATATTTGATAAAACAATTACTACTACTGACAGTACTTTAGAAGTAACTCCATCTTCTTCTATTACATTAGAAGATACTAATTATTTAGTTGAAGTTATTACTGATGCTTTAGCTAATAATGTTACGTCTGATTTAGTTAGTCAAGATGAATATAAAACACATGGTGTTGATGTTACTAGACATACATTAAGTATAACTAATTCTTATTTAGAAAATGTATTATCAGAAATTAGTGATGATGAAAAAGCAGTTGCTATATTAGCTTCTTTAATGAATGTAAGTTCTAATGAAGTAAAAACTATGCTATCAGAAAAAGTTGAATTAGAAAACGAATTATCACTTAGTGTTTTTACGACTGGTATATTAAAAGAATATAAAGGTTTTGAACTTAGAGTTGATAATGAAGTTATAATTGATTATATTGATAACGTATTATATTTAATCGATAATTCAAGCACTACTATGTATGTAGAATTTTTAGATGTTACTACTTTAGTTTTTGAAGATAAAGAAAGTAATACTTCTGTTAATTTAACTTATAAAGAAGAATATGCAGGTAAATATTCTGGAGAGATTAAAGTAACTAGTGGATATGATTCAATTGATTTAAACTATTCATTTGAATTAGTTAAAGAAAATGACACTGTTCAATTTAACTTTAAAATAAATACTGAAATCGAAGGATTAACTTTAGAACTTATTTTAGAAAATGAAGTTTTAGTATTAGATTCAATTGAATCGTTAGATATTACTGATTCTGTTGATATAGATTCATTAACAGAAGAAGATTATACAGCTATTGGTACAAATTTAAATGATGCCTTAATTGGAACTGATTTTGAAATGATTATTCAATTAATTACAGGATTTATGAGTGTATAAGAAAAAACTAGTTAAACTAGTTTTTTTTATTACCTTCTTCTAATTTTCCTTTAACCATTTTTAAAGTTATATCAGCGTAAGATGCTACTTTTTTAGAATGTGTTACTAATATAACAATTTTTCCTTCTTTTGCCATTTGTTTGAATAAATTCATTACTTTTTCTTCTGTTTCTTCATCCAAATTACCAGTTGGTTCATCTGCTACTATAATAGGCACTTCTGAAGCTAGAGTTCTTGCAATAGCAACTCTTTGCTGTTCTCCACCTGATAGTTTTAATACTAGTCTATCGGCTTTTTCTTTGTCTATGCCTACTTTATCTAACACTTTATAAGCATAGTCTTTTTCTTGTTTTATCTCAGAAAAATCTATTGCTACATCAACATTTTCTTTTGCTGTCATGTAATTAATTAAGTTATAAGATTGGAAAACTATATTAACATAATGTAGTCTAAAATTATCATTACCTATATTTCCAATACTTTCACCATTATACAAAATTTTACCATCTTGGATATTATCAAGTCCTGATAATAATGATAATAATGTAGTTTTACCAGATCCTGATTCACCTACTATCGCATACATTTTTCCTGCTTTAAATGTATGATTTATTCCTTTTAAAACTTTATTTGTTTTATTTCCATCTTGATATCTATATTCAATATCTTTTATTTCTAATGTATTCATTTAATCCCTCCTTGTCAATATCGTTTTTGGTTCATATTTAATGATATTATAAGCCGGTAAAGTCATTGATAAGAATGTAATTAAATAACCGATTGTAAATAATAAGGCATATTCTTCTGCTGATATATTTACATTTATTTCATCTATTACTTCAACATTATTATTAGTAGTATTTCCCATATTCATCATTGAGCCCATACCACCTGATGGTCTTCCAAAATTGTTAGTGCTAATTTCTTCTTCCATCGTTAATTGCTCTTCAAGTAAGTTAGAAGATAGCTGTGTTGCGATTAAACTAGATGTTCCTATTGATAAGATAAAACCTACTGTTGCAACTATTGCTAACTCTAAGAAAATTTGTCCTATTATATTTTTTTTCTTTGCTCCCAAAGACATTAATACGCCCATTTCGTATTTTCTATCTTTAATATTATTATTAATAATTAATGATAATATAATAACTGCTGCAATAACAACTATAATTAATATAGTATCTGCAAAACTACCTACTTGTTCAATTGGTCCTGCCATTTGATCATAAGCAGTTGTGTCTATATCTAAAACAAGTGATAAACTTTCAAAGTCATATAACTCATTTGCTTCTTTTATAAAATTTTCTACATCATCTGGATTATTTAAATAAAATACTGCATTATTAACTGCATAATCTGTATCTGTTAATTGTTGTGATGTTAGTAAATTAGTTACTGAATCAGTATTCATATAAATATGATTTTCAGATCCAGATTGCGTTGATGTAAATATTCCTATTATTTCATATTGATAATTAACTAAAGTTTCTTGATTTTGTAATTCAATAATACTTCCTACTGTTAAATTATTTAATAATGCTAATTCATAAGATATTATTATTTGATTATTAGTTGACTCATCAAAATAAGTTCCTTCTGTTATTTCGTAAGTATTATTTTCTACTTCTGGTATAAATGCATATGAATTAATCCCTGTAATTTGAAGACCATTTCTATCATTTCTTCCAAACATATCAGAAGATTCGGTTTCATATAATGTGAAGTTAACTTCTGTTGCACTTGCTGTTATACTATATGTATAATCTCTTACATACTCACTATTTGCAATACTTTCCACCATACTTTTATATACTTGTGGTCTTGACATAGTCATTTGTGACATATCGCCTTGTGACATACCCATTTGTCCTCCTTGGAACATTTGTGACATATCATTTTTCATACTTTCCATATCAGCATTTAAGTATACTTCACTGCCTAATACTTCTTTTGCATAAGTTGTACTTTCATCTACTGCTTTTGAAATAGAAAGCGATGATAATACTAAGTTTGCCATAATAAACATTACTATTAAAAATATAATTGATTTACTTTTTTTTCTAGTGATATTTAACCAAGCTCTTTTAAACATATTCTTTTTCATAATTTCCTCCTGTACTTAAAAAGTATATATTTTTTATGTGAACTTATAGTGAAATATTTGTTAATTGTATGTGAAATCAATCTAGTATTTTTTTTAAACTATCTAAACCCGATTTTTCTAGTCTTGATATTTGTGCTTGAGATATTCCTATTTCTTCTGCTAATTCCATTTGTGTTCTACCAATTATATATCTTTGTAATAACACATATTTTTCTTTTTCTTTTATTTTTTTTAATGCTTCTTTTAAGGCTATTTTATGTTCTTGACTGTATATGCTTTCTTTATTTGCTACTTGATCTTCTAAATATATAGTATCTCCGCCATCATTATATATAGGTTCAAACATACTCATAGTATCTTTCATAGAATCCAGTGCTTGTACTACTTCAAATACACTTACCTCTAATATTTTTGCAATTTCATCAACTTTAGGTTCATATCCTAATTCGTTTGTTAACTTTTCTTTAACTGTTAAGGCTTTATATGCTAAATCTTTTATACTTCTTGCAATCCTTACTGAATTATTATCTCTTAAATGCCTTTTTACTTCTCCTAATATCATTGGTACTGCATATGTTGAAAATCTAACCTCATGTGATAAGTCAAAATTATTAATAGCTTTAATAAGACCAATACATCCTACTTGGAATAAATCATCCATATTATCTGTTCTGTTAGTATATTTTTTTAATATAGATAATACTAATTTCAAATTACCATTTACTAATTGTTCTCTAGCATCTAAATCTCCTTCTTGAAATTTTTTAAATAATTCTACCATCTCTTCATTTTTTAAAACTTTAATATTCGCAGTATTCACGTTAGCAATTTCTACTTTGTAACGTGCCATAAAAAAACTCCTTTCAATACATAATGTATCAAAAGGAATTATTTTATTCATATGATATATTTATCTTTTTTACTTTGTTATTTTCTATTTCTATATTTGGATCTATTATAGGTATTTTTGCATTTATATTATTGTGATTTCGATTCATATTATACATACTATTATAAAATTTAACTAAATCTTTCAAATAAGTAGAGTAATTTAAATTACTTTGTTCTAATTTATTTATATATGATTCTAATAAAAATCTATTTATAAAAGTATACTCTTCTTTTAGTTTTATACGTGTTTTAGAAGTTAATAAACATTTATCTTTATGATTAGTAAAGTTATCAGTTGCTAATATAAATTTTTTAACATTCTCATAAGTATTATATTTACATAATTGTTCAATAAGTCCATTTAAATTATTTTCTAAGTATAATTTTTGTGAATTAGTCTCTAATAAAAATTCTTCTATTAATTTTACAATTTTCACTTCAAATCTGTAAGCTCTAAATGATTCATCTTCTGGAAACATCTTACTTGTAAAATACGTTGTATAACCTTCATTTAAACAAGTGCCGACTAATTTTCTTTTTCCTTTTGCAGATTTATTTTTATCTTGTTGAAAACCACTGAATAAGATTTTATTTTCATAATCTACTATTGATGATGATAAATGAAATAATTCATGTCTTAGTGTATTTTTTGATGTGTTGTATAATCTTATTTTTTGAGAGATTATACCATAATTTCCTGCTTCGCCTGGATTTCTTTTAATATTTTCTTCTATCATTAACTTATTAATATTTTCTGTTAGATTTTTTGATTCTATTTTATTTACAAAATCTAATATCACATTAGAATGTGGAAGCTTATTTATATATTCTAAATCAATATTTTCATTTTTATATTCAATTTTAGACTCATAGACTTTAAAATCATTGTTAATTTCTAAATCTTTTTTTACTGATATATTTTCTTGTATTGCTTTAACCAATATAATCATTCCAGTAGAAAAAGTAAAGGCAGATAAACCTAAACATACTATTTCTATCATATTATTTCCCCTTTTTTGTGTAAACGTATATTATCAAAGAATAGTATCCTTGTCAAATTGATATAAAAAAATCACTTAATAGTGATTTATTCATCTTTAAATAATTTAGTAATTATAGGTTTAGTTGCTTCATCTATTATAAATATTATAAATACTAATATTATAGAAAATAATACTTGTTCAAATGTTATATAAGATATATCAAAAATATGTTTTAATGGTGTTGTAAATATAATTACTTGTAAAATTATTAATATAATTGTTCCTATATTTAATTGTTTATTATCTAATATATTTTTATTAATAACATTTTGTTTTAAATTTTTGCAAGAATATCCAAATATAATTTCTAGCATTATTAAATTTAAGAAAGCTAGAGTTGTCGCAGTTTGAATATCTGCATTATTTAATGTAGCAAAGAAAATTACTAAAATAGCTATTGTTTTTAAAGTAGAAGTTGTCATTATTTTAGCTATTAAAAATGGTGTGAAAAATGAACTTCCTTTTTTTCTTGGTTTTCTTTTTATTATATCATCATCTGAATTTTCAAAAGCTAATGCTATTGCTGGAATTGAATCTGTTACTAAATTTATATATAAAATTTGAATTGGTAAAAATACCTCAAATCCAAAAATCATTCCTATAAATATTACTAATACTTCAGCTAAATTACCAGTTAGTAAATAAGTTAAAACTATTTTTATATTATCATATATTCTTCTTCCTTCTTTAGTAGCTTCTACTATACTAGAAAAATTATCATCCGTTAATATAATATCAGATACATTTTTAGAAACTTCACTTCCAGTTATTCCCATTCCTACTCCAATATCAGCTTTTTTTAAGGCTGGAGCATCGTTTACTCCATCTCCTGTCATTGCTACTACTTTATTGTTTTTCTGCCATGCTGATACTATGTCGAATTTGTTTTTTGGACTTACTCTTGCATAAACACTATATTTTAAAACTTCGTTTACTAAATCTTCTTCTTTTATTTTATCAAGTTCAACTCCTGTTATAGCTTCGCTTTCATTTGTTAAAATCCCTACATTTTTTGCTATAGAAGTAGCTGTATTTAAACTATCTCCTGTAATCATTATTGGTCTAATACCAGCTTGCTTACATTGTTCTATTGATTTTTTAACTGTACTTCTTGGTGGATCTATTAACATAGCAAATCCTTGGAATATTAAATTTGTTTCTAAATTGTCATTTGATTCTTTATAAGCAAATGCTAATAATCTATAAGCTTGTTTTGAATATTGTTCTTCTATTTCTTTTAAATGTCTTATTTGTTCATTTGTTATTTTTTTAATGTTTCCATCTATTAAAATACTATCACATACTTTAATTATAGAATCAAAGCTACCTTTTACAAATAAATAATTTTTATTATCTATAACATATGTTACTGACATCATTTTTCTTTCTGAATCAAATGGATTTTCATGTGTTCTTTTATATGT
>CAYJEO010000006.1:16032-48026 GCA_964369355.1 uncultured Muribaculaceae bacterium
GAAATTGATAGCATTAGTAAATCCATTATTTCTAATCCTTGGAATACTCCTATTATAAACATAATAATTATTATTAGAAAAGCTAATAAAGATAAAACTTTACTAATAGAATCTATTTTAATTTGTAATGGTGTTAATTCATCTTTTTGACTTAATGTGTGGGCTATTTTACCTAGTTGTGTATCCATACCAATATTAGTAACTACTGCTTCGCATTTACCTAATACTATATTAGTTCCTGAAAATAACATATTTTTCTGATGAGCTATACTAACAACTTCGTTTATTATATTACTGTTTTTAGATACTGAAGTTGATTCTCCTGTTAAACTTGATTCATCTGTTTTTAAACTAATTGAAGATAAAATTCTTGCATCTGCAGGTACAGTATTTCCTGCTTCTAAAATAATTATATCTCCTACTACTAAATCTCTAGCGTTTATTTCTTCTACTTCATTATTTCTTTTTACTAAAATATTATTTACTTGTAATTTTCTTAAATGTTCTAAAGATTCATCTGCTTTTTGTTCTTGAACAAAGCTTAAAAATGCATTTAAAAATACAATTATTAATATAATAATACTATCTGTAAATGGTTCACTTTCATATAGTGCTACTACAAATGAAATTATAGCCGCAAATATTAAGACTACTATCATTAAGTTTTTAAATCCTTTTAAAAATTTAACAATTTTAGATTCTTTTTTTTCTTCTAATAACTGATTTTTACCTAACTTACTTCTTGTTATTACTTCTTTTTCTGTTAGACCTAATTCTCTTGTTTTTAATACTTCAAATAATTCTTCTTGTGTTTTTTTATAAAATTCCATATATTACCCTACCTTAAAAAAATTATATCAAATTTATAGTTTTATGTATAGTTTACGAGGATAAAAAAAGAAATTATTTCACTAATTTCTTATTTATATTTTTTTATTAATGTATGTCTTAATTCATTCATATTAGGTTTTCTTCTTAATTCATGTAGTGCAGTTTTAGAAATGGCATCTATTCTAGGATTTGTTAGCTTAGTTATAATTGCAATTTGACCTAAGGTCATAGGTTTATTATCAATTAAGCCAAAACGGCGGTTTAATACAAATTGATAGTTTATTCTTAATTTACTAAAATTATCTTTTAACAACTTTTCATTTTCTTCTTCGATTAAAATATCTATTGCTGTATAATCATTTATAAGTTGATTTTCATATTCTTTTAAATTTTCCAATTCTATAAAAAATTTTTTATTTTCTTTTTTGATTTGTTTATATATATACTCATTTAAAAAGTGAGTTAATCTATATCTATAATTTTCAGGATATTCTTCAATTCCTTTTATTAAATAAATTAATAAATTACCCGTGAAATCATCTATATTTTGTTTTTCTACATCTGACTCATCAATAATAGATTTCACGACTATCAAATTATTTTTTATTAGTTCATTTCTTGCTTCTATGCTACCTTTTTTCATATTTTTAATTAATAATTTTTCTTCTGAGGATTTAAGTTTTTGGATTTTGTCCAAATCAATACCTAAAAATAAGTTCTTTTTCATAAAAACACTCCTTAATGAGTTTATTATAACAAAGTAATAAAAAAAGTCAAATTTTTGTTTTGACTAATCTTTTTATCTTTTCAATTGCTTTTTTTTCTCTTCTACATAAATGAGGTTGGGATAATCCAACTAGTTTTGCTGTTTCAATTTGGCTTAAGGCTTTTTTATTTAACAATCCAAATCTTAATATTAATATTTTTTGATCTATTTTGTCTAATTTTTTTAAACTTTTATATAACTCTTCATTCTCACATTTTATGATTAATGATTCTGTTATGTCTTCATTACTTGATAATAAAGTTTCTAATGTTACTTCTTCATCATATTTGTTATATTTAATAACATTATCAAAACTAGTTTCTTCTCTTTGTTTTTTTAATTTTCTTATACACATTAGTATTTCATTATTTATACACTTGGCTATATATGTAGCTATTAAAGTATTTTTACTTAGTTTGTATGAATCAATTCCTTTTACCAAACCTATTGTTCCTATACTTACTAATTCTTCTATATCAATATTAGTATTTTTATATTTTTTTGCCAAGTGAATTACTAGTCTTATATTATGTTCTATGAGTTTATTTCTAGCTTTCATATCACCTTGTTCTTTTTTTAAAATTAGTTCTTCTACTTCTTCTTTTTTTAATTTATTTAATAGTTTTACTTCTTCCTGATAGTACATATATCCTCCTATTTCACTAACACTTTAATTCTTTTAATAACTTTTTTTTCTATTCTTGATATATATGATTGACTAATTCCTAATAGTTGAGCAACATCTTTTTGAGTCATTTCTTTATGACCAAATAAACCATATCTTAAAGACATTATTTCTTTATCTCTTTTATTTAATTTATTTATTTCTTCATAAAGTAGTTTTTTATCGCCTTCTTCTTCTATTCCTTTTGTAACTATATCTGGTTCAGTTCCTAAAATATCTTCTAAATGAAGTTCATTTCCTTGTGCATCAAATGAAAGAGAATCTTCAAAACTTACTTCTGTTCTTCTTTTTTTATTTTTTCTTAAAAACATAAGTATTTCATTATCTATACATCTCGATGCATATGTAGCTAATTTTATATTTTTATCTAATTTATAGGTGTTTACGCCTTTTATTAAACCAATTGTTCCTATACTTACTAAATCTTCTAAATCTAAATTAGTATTTTCATATTTTTTAGATAAAAAAACTACTAGCCTTAAATTATGTTCTATTAGTTTGTTTTTAGCATTTATATCTCCTGCTTCTGAAAGTGTCACTAAATTTACTTCTTCTTCTTTTGTTAAAGGCGCAGGTAATTTGTCACTGCTACCAACAAAGAAAATTTCTTTTTTAGTATTAAAAAGTAGTAATATTTTTTTTATTAATTGTTTCATTTTAACCCTCCAATATAAGTTCATTTAATATACAATCTACACCATCTAGTTTTATGTCTATATCTATTATTCCTACTAATAAATTAGATGTACAACCTGTATCTTTTATTACTACAAATTCTGGTTTAAAACATTTTATTATACTTTGATTATCAATTGTGTGATATGGTACATAAAAGTATTTATCTATATTTAATTTTTTTAATTTATTTTCATTTATTAAAATAACTGGCTTTTTAGTTATAGGATCTACTAATTTATTACCACTATCTAAAAATGCTGTTGTTTTAATTACTTGATTGTTTAAATGTATTTCTAGTTTATAATATTTACTATAATTATTTTTTAGTGTTAATAATTGTTTATTGTAAATATATATAACTATCGGTATCGCAATTAAAATAAAAATATAATTTATCGATATACCACTATGATAAAATATCATACCTATATTTTTATAGCTGAATTGATTGTTTAAATAATATAAAAATCCGCCTAAAACAATTCCAGCCATATATAGAAAAATAAAGTTTTTAAATGTGTATACAATATTTTTATAAGAAAAACTGATTATACACATTAATATACTTATGATTATTTTATATAAAAATAATTCTATAGAATTTATTTCAAAAAATAAAAACAAAGTACTTAAACTACCTATGAAAGCTCCTAATATTATATTATTTATTTTGACTGTTCTTTTTAATATTATAGATACACTTAAAAGTAAAATAAAATCAATTGCAAAATTTAAAAACAAAATTAAATCTACATATATTTTCATAAAATCACCTATATATAGTATAAAAAAAGGACATATCGAAATATGTCGTTTTATATTAAAATCTTCTACTTCTTAAGAAAGATGGGATATCAGTTGAATCATCTTCATCTAATGTTTCTATTTCTTCTGTTTGAGGTTTACTGTAATTAGCATTTGCCATTCCTTGTTCAAATCCTGTTGCAATAACTGTAACGATTAATTCATCATTTAAATTTTCGTTAATAACTGCTCCAAAGATTGTATTTATATCAGTATTAGCAGATGAACGAATTACTTCTGCTGCTTCTTCTACTTCAAATAATGTTAAGTTGTTACCACCTGTAACATTTATAATAGCATCAGTTGCACCTACGATACTAGTTTCTAATAATGGTGAAGATACTGCTTGTCTTGCTGCTTCTACTGCTCTGTTTTCACCAACACCCATACCAATACCAATTAATGCGTTACCTCTTTTTTCCATAACTGCTTTAACGTCTGCAAAGTCTAAGTTGATTAAACCTGCTACTGCAATTAAATCTGAAATTGATTGAACACCTCTTCTTAATACATTATCAACTTCTTTAAATGATTCTAATAATGGAGTTGTTTTGTCAATTATTTCTCTTAATCTATCATTTGGGATTACAATTAGTGTATCCACGTGTTTTTTTAATTCTTCTAAACCAGCTACTGCTTGTTCCATTCTTTTTCTTCCTTCAAATGAAAATGGTTTAGTTACTATACCAACTGTTAGTGCACCTAGTTCTTGTGCAACATCAGCGATTACTGGTGCAGCTCCTGTACCAGTTCCACCACCCATTCCACAAGTTACGAATACCATATCAGCTCCATCTAAAGCTTTTTTGATTTCTTCTTTTGATTCTAAAGCGGCTTCTCTTCCAATTGCAGGTTTTGCTCCTGCTCCTCTTCCACCTGTTAAGTTAGCTCCAATTTGTATTTTAGTTGGGGCTTTTGACACGTTTAAAACTTGTAAGTCTGTATTTGCTACAATAAACTCTACTCCTTTTACGCCTGATTCAATCATTCTATTTACTGCGTTATTACCGCCACCACCGACACCAATAACTTTAATTTTTGCTATTTGATCCATTTCTAATCCAAACATAATTTCCTCCTCTATTCGTCAAAAAAGTAGTCGAATACCTTCCCAAACATAGACTCACTTGAGATGTTTACGAAGTTTTTCTTAGTACTTGATAAATCTTCCATATCTTTTTGATTTATCATCGAATAATTTTTTCCTTTTAATCTTAATTTACTTATGAAATAAATAATATTCCCTATTGATGATGAGTATTTATTATTTCTTACTCCTATTAGTTTTATTGCGCCAATAGTTTGTCTTTTATTAAACACTTCATCTGCTGCATAATTAAAGTGATTCATATTTGATGTCCCACCTGTAATAATTACATAGTCAATTGGTTTATTTGTTAACATACTTATTTCTTTTTTAGCTAAATTTAATATTTCTAAAATTCCAGCATTAGCTATTTCTGAAATTTCAAATTGATTTACTCTTTTGTTATTGTCAAGTTCAAAAAATTCATTTGCATTTGCATATAACTTTGATGCTAAAGCAAATTTTTCTTTTATTTTTCTAGCAAGATTTACATCTATTTTATAAACATAAGCAATTCCATTTTCAATAGTGTTTGCTCCTGTTTGAATAATAGTATTTTTTACTATAATTCCTTTATTATGTAATGAAACTGTAGTTGTTTCAGCACCTATGTTAATTACTGCACCAATTTGGTTATCAATTTCTTTTGTTTTAAATACAAATAAATCGCCTATTGCATTAAAAGATATATCTACTACTTCAATCCCTAAATTATCAAATAAACTCACCACTGAATAAATATTTTTCTTTGGCGTATCTATTAATACTGCTCGCATTGTCATTTTATTTGCTGGCAGTCCTTTCGGATCTTTTGTCTCTTTTATATCATCTAGTAAAAAATCAATTGGTAATACAGTAACCATTTCTCTACCTGGTTGTAAATTTTTCTTAACAGCTTCTTGTATAACTTTAGTTATATCTTCTCCTGTTATTAAGTCATCTGTTATTTCAACCTCTTCTTTTACTAAGTTGAAATTTGCGTAATAACTTGGAACTGTTGCTATTGTTTTTTTAATTTTGAACCCTAGCATTTGTTCTACTTCATCGAATGCAGCTTTTATTGACATAGAAGCTTCATCAATATTAATTATTACTCCCTTTTTTATCCCTTTTGATTTATGCGATGATGCGGCAAGCAAATTTAACTTGTTTTTAACTAATTCACATACGACTACTTTTATCGTATCTGAACCAATATCAACACTAGTATAAACATGTTTCACTTATAGTCACCTACAATCTATATATAATTATACAATATTTTTATTAAAAAGTGAAATACTTTATTTAAAAAATAAAAAAAAGTTTTGTCAAACTTTGTTTTATTCTAATACTTCGAATGAATTTCCAGCATCTAAATTTAAAATTCCTTTTTTTCCTTCCAAATATTTAACTATATCTAAGTATTCATTTAAGTTAGTAAATTTATTAAAATTAATATAAACATAATTACCATCATTCATTTTTAACATAAATCTTTTTGTATCTGTTGTTGGTGTATATTGTATTTCTGATACTCTATTTAAGATATCTTTATCTAGTTCATTTAAATTTTCTAATAATTCATTTAATAAGTCAACTTCTATTTCATTTACTAATATTGGAGAGTTTAATTGTTCACTTATTTCATCTAAACTAGATAAATACGTTATTTTTTGTGGTAGATAATATATTAAAGGGTAATTTTCTTCAACTTCTATATAAACTTTTAAAAATAATTTTTTTACATTTGCATTTTTTATGTATAAATCAGATTCTAATCTATCTTCTAATATAAAAGATGGGTTTAGAAATGACGAAGGATAATTTTCTATATTAGCTAGTTCAATTATTTCTTGATCACTATATGCACTATTTCCTTTTATATATATATTTTTAATAGGTAAAGTTATAAAGTAATAAAGAATAGATATTACTATAAATAAAATTATTAAAAATACAAATAATACTTTATATCTAATTTTTCTTTTTACTATTGGTTTTGTTGGTTGTTTAACTACTTTTTTAATTGGTTTTATTGGTTGTTTAGCAACTTTTTTAATTGGTTTTTTTTGTATGTTTTTGTTAATTACTTTTTTTGTTGTTTTTGTATTTGCTACCTTTTTTGTATTTTTTGAATTACTTTGTTTTTTTTGAATAGGTTTTTTTGTTGTTTTTACATTTTTTTGACTAGATTTTTTATATGTATTATTTAAATTATTATATCTAGTATTATTCATATTATCACCTATTCTACAATTTCTTGTTCACATTTTAATTCAATGTCATATTCTTCTTTTACTTTTTGTTTTATTTCATCAATTAGTTTTACTATGTCCTCACCGGTTGCATTTGAATCATTTATTATAAAGTTAGCGTGCTTTTCTGCTACTTTTGCTCCACCTATTTTTTTACCTTTATAATTAATATCTTCTACTAATTTACCAGCAAAGTTATTTTCAGGATTCCTAAATACTGATCCGGCTGAAGGAAATTCTAATGGTTGACTTTCTAATCTTCTAACTTTTCTATCATTCATTACTTCAAAAATGGCTTCTTTAGTACCACGTCTTAAAATAATGGTTGCTTCAATACAAATATTTAATGGATTTTTTTGTAAGAAAGAAGTTCTATAATGAAAATCTAAATCTTCATTATATAAAGTTTCTACTTCTAATTTTTCATTTAAAATTTTAATCCTGTTTACAACATATCCCATATCACTTTTGTAAGCTCCTGCATTCATAAATACAGCTCCACCTACAGTTCCTGGAATTCCCGCTGCAAATTCTAATCCAGTTAATGATTCATTAGCTGCTTTTATAGCTAATTTCATTAAATTATAACCTGCTCCTACAGTAATCATATTACCTGTTATTTTTAAATGATTAAACTCATCTAAACTAATTAATATTCCATCATATATTTCTTTTTTAAATATTAAATTAGAACCTTTTCCTATTAGTTTATGTTTAATATTATTTCCTCTTAAAAATTTCATAAGTTTTTTTAATTCTTCTACATTTTTAGGATATACAATTGCTAAAGCAGATTTACCTATTTTATAAGTATTTAAACTGCTTAATTTAGGATTGATATCTACTTTTCCACATTTTAATTTTTTTACTTCTTTTATAATATCCATTATTTTTCCTCTTTTACTATTTGTTTTATTAAATCATATATTTTAGTTGCACTATTTTTAATATCTAGTTTTTCTAAATTTTTCTTATATTTATTTATTGTTTCTTCATTATCAATAATTTCATCTATCATTTTTACTAATTTTTCTGATTTTAGATTTTTTTCTTCAATTAATACTGCAGCGTCTTTATTAACTAAATCTAATGCATTAATATATTGATGATTATTTGGCACATATGGACTTGGTATAAATATACAAGGTATTTGTAGTGCTATTGCTTCTGATATAGTTGAAGCTCCTGCTCTTGTTACCATTAAATCTGTTTTTTTCATCAACCTTATCATATTTTCAATATATGGAACTACTTTAACATTCTTAGGGAAATTCATTTGCTTTATATCTTCATATGAATCTTTTCCTGTTACAAACATTATTTCATAAGATTTACTTTCAAATTTATTCATAGTTTTAATTAAAAATTCATTTACTTTACTAGATCCAAGTGACCCCATGACAAATAAAACTAATTTTTTATTTTCTTTTAAGTTAAATTCTTTTTTATCAGCTGCTAATACATTAATTGCATTTTCACTACATGGATTTCCTGTATGTACAGTTTTATCTTCTGGAAAATATTTAATTGATGATTCAAATGAAACACCTATTTTATCTACTTTATTTTTTAAAAATAAATTTGCTTTTCCTGGTATTGAGTTTTGTTCATGTATAAATGTTTTATACCCTAGTTTTTTTGCTGCATAAATAACAGGTGCTGTTACATATCCACCAACACCTATTACTATATCAGGATTAAATTCTTTTATTGTTTTTTTACAAGTTTTTATGCTTTCCATTAAACATTTAACAGTTTTAATGTTTTTTGTTAATTTTTTCCTATTAAAACCATATATTTCAATTGATTTAAAAGGTATATCATATTTAGGAATAATATCTTTTTCCATACGGTTATGTGTACCTATATATAAAAATTCACTATTTGGTTCTTGTTCTTTTATTTTATTTATTATCGCTAAGGCTGGGTATATATGTCCCCCTGTTCCTCCTGCACTAATGATTACTTTCATCTAATCACATCCTATCATAATTATACCATAATTATATTCTATTACAATGTTATTTATTATTTTATAAAATAAAAAGAAGTTTAAAACTTCTTAATTTAATTTATCTTTTACTATTTTACTAACTAAAGACATATCTGCTTTTCCTTTTAATGATGGTGAAATTAATCCAATAATTTTCCCCATATCTTTCATACCTTGTGGATTTACTTTAGTAAAAGCATCTTCAATAATTGTTAATACTTCTTCTTCGCTTAATTGTTCAGGCATGTATTTTTCTAATATAGTAATTTCTTTTTGTGTTTGTTCTACTAAATCGTTTCTTGATGCTTTATTAAATTCTACTATTGATTCTTTTCTTGTTTTAATTTGTTTTGTAATAATAGTAATTACTTCATCATCATTTAATTCTTTTTTAATATTTAATTCTTCCATTTGAATAGCACCTTTTACCATACGAATTACTGATAACAATTCTTTATCTTGTGCTTTCATTGCATTTTTTAAATCTTCTAATATTTTATCTCTCATAAGTCCTCCTTATAATATAAAAAGCCTTATACAGGCTCTTATCTTGCTTCTCTAGCTCTTTTGCGGCTATTTTTGATAGCTTCTTTTTTAGCTATTCTTTTTCTTTCTCCTGGTTTAAGGTAACCATCTTGTCTTTCTCTAGCTGCTTTTAGAGTTCCATTTTTAAGGTTTTTTTGTTTTAAAGTACGAAGTGCACCATCAACATTTCCATTTCTTACAACTATTGCGTTCATAAAACACCTCCTTTAAAATTAAACTATAGACATTATAGCACTATTAATTGTAATATTCAACATCAAATATTAAAAATCGACTATTTTTTCTTAGTTTTTTACAGTAAAAAAAGACTTTTTTGTCTTTCTTTAAATTAAAAGTGTTATTATTTGGCAATTTAAGTATTGTCCGACTATTATACCTAAATTATATAGTAAAACTAATAATATAGATAAAAGTGGAATTATAATAAAATAAATTTTGTTATTCTTTAGTCTATTGGACATATTTTATTTTCATTAGTTCTTCTAAAAGAAGTTCCTAATCCTTGTCCTATTTCATATATTACTTCTATTCCTTTAAAAATAGCTGATAAAAATGAAGCTGACAAACTAAATCCTCCTTTTATTTCACTTAGTTTATCATTATCAATTACAGCTTTTTGGTCTAACATATCCATCTATTACTCCTAGTAAAAAAACAATAGCTGCTCCTATTACAATTCCTGCTGTTATACTAAATCCACCTTTTACTTCTTTTAATTTTTCTTCTTTTATTTCTGTTATAGTATCCCTCCTTAGTAAGTAAACATATTTTTTAAAAAGTTTTTTACTTTTTCTTTTATTGTAGTTGTTTCTTTTAGTATTTTTATATCAACAATATCATTAGGGGTGTATGCAGATAAAGTTTTTAAATATACTATATTATTATTTACATCTATTGAAGTTATTGAAACTTCTTCATTATTAATTTTAATATTGTTTGTTATGTCTGTTGGGAGTATTTCTAATGCAACTATAGTTTCTTCTATGACTATTCCTTTTTTATTTATTACTATGTCAAACTCAATATCTGAAACAAGTATTATAGGAATCAATATTATTAAATGAATTCTTATTAAATTTTTTATTAATTTAAATGTTTTATTAGAAATTATAAATTGTTTATTAAATGTTGTATTCAAGTTGTATAACTTTCCTTCCATCAAATTTTAAAACTTTATTATATAAATCCATATTTTCTTGTCTATGGGATATTATTAATATTGTTTTATTTTCATATTGTTTAAATATTTCTTTTAAAATATTTCTTTCTAACGACACATCTACTTTATTTAATACTTCATCTATTAATAATATTTCAAAGTCTTTAACTAAGTTTCTGGCTAATATTATTCTAGATGCTTCTCCTGATGAATAATTAAAACCGTTTTCTAATATTAAACTGTTATATCCTAAATTATTTTTTACTAATTTATTTACTTTACATATTTTTGCTACTTTTAATATAGTTTCTTTGGGGGTATTTCTGTACATATCAATATTATTATAAATAGTATCTTGAATTAGTATTTCATTTTGATTTACATATGCTATTTTATCTTTTATATAATTATTATCATAATCATTTATATCTTCATTATTTATAAATAACTTATCTCTTTTTATTTCATAGTATTTCATTATCATTTTAAATAAGGTAGTTTTTCCTACTCCTGAAGGTCCTAAAATCATTACTTTGTCACCTTTTTTTATATCTATATTTAAATTTTTAAATATTATTTTGTCTTCGTATGAAAAATTTAAGTTTTTTATTTTAATATTACCATTTATATTATTAGAAATCAGTCCTTCTTTATATTCATAATTTTTAATTTCTAATATTCTTTTTAAAGATATTTTAAATTCTTTTAACTCGATTATTGCTGATACTAAATTAGTTGAAAAATCAAATAAATAAGGTATTAATATACTTAATGTAAAAAGATTTCCTATGGTTAAATTTAAAGTTATTACTTGGGTTGATGCATAATAGATTATTAGTATTAAAGCTATATTGTTTATTATTTCTTTTATAAAACTAAATTTTATATAATTATTTTTAAAATTATATAGTTTTTCTAATAAATTTATATTTTTGTCATTTAACCTATTTATAAAATTATTTTCTAATCTTGATGATTTTATTGATTCATAATTATTTAAAGTTTCTATAAATTTAGAATTTAATTCAGCATTTTTTAGTTTTATTAAAAATAAGTCCCTTGAAAAAACTTTTTGAAATGCTAAAATTAATATTATATTTATTATAAGTAAAATAACTGAATATAAAAATATATTTTTATTTATTATAAATAAGGTTATAAGTATTAAAATAATATAGATAAAATCAATTAAAAATACTGATATTAATTTTAAAATAGTTTGTTTTACTATATTAAAATCATTTACTCTAGATACTAAATCTCCTGTTGAATTATTTTTATAATATTGATAAGGGAGGTTTATTAATTTTGTATAAATACTATTAGATAAAATTAAATCTATTTTCTGCTCTGTAAATAAATTTATTTTATTTTTAAATAAACTAATAATATTTTTATAAAGGCTTATTATTATAAATATTATAGTAATTAAAAACAAATATGATTTACCATTTACTATACTATCTATTATATATTTAGTATTAAATGTAGATATAATTGTTATTATACTTACTAATAAACTTATAAAAAATAAAGAGATAAAATCTTTTTTAAAATTATCAAATAAGTTTTTCAAAAAAGATAGTGTAGAATATTCAAAATTCAAAGGTATTTTTTTTATTGGATATAATACAATTGCTATATTATTATATATTTGCCCTAAATATTCAAAGTCTACTGTTTTTAATTTGTCTGAGGGGTCTGCTATCAAAAAGGTATTGTTTCTTTCGTTATATTTATATATGACAATAAAATGTTCAACATTTTTATTTGTTACATGCGCTATAACAGGAAAATATTTTGTTTCCTTTAAATCATTTAGTTCTATTTCGTATCCTTTTGCATTAAAACCTATTTCTATTGCTCCATTTATTAAGTTTAATGCAGTTGTACCTTCTGAATTAGTTTTTATTAATTGTCTTATTTCTTCTTTATCTATATATCCTTTATAGTATTTAATAATCATTTGTAAACAAGCAGCTGCACAGTCTGATATATTATCTTGTGAAACATGATTATACTTCATAATTACCTCCCTACTTAAACATACGAGATAATTTTTATATTTCCTTTTAAAAAAAATACCTATTAGGTATTTTTAAAAACTTTTATATATGTCGAGCCATATTTTTTTTCTTTAAATAATTCATAATTACTTTTTATATCTTCTGTTTCATATTCACATACTATTATTCCGTCTTCATTTAACATATTATTTTCATAGATAAAGTCTAGACATTTATTTATTATATGTAGAGGATATGGTGGATCTAAAAATATTACATCAAATTTAATGTCTTTGAATTTTTCTAAAGCATTTAAATAGTCACTTTTTAATATTTCTACATTTTCCATATTTTTTGTATTTTGTTTTAATGTATTTATTGCAACTATATTATTATCAACAAAAATACATTTTTTAGCTCCATTTGATATTGCTTCTATTCCTAAAGAACCACTTCCTGCAAATAAATCTAAAACAGTGCTTTCATTTATATAATTTTGAATCATTGAAAATAATGATTCTTTTACTCGATCTTGAGTAGGTCTAGTACCTGATATATCAAAACCTGTTAACTTTAATCCTTTATGTTTACCACTAATTACACGCATTTAAATCACCTAATTTATTTTAACACATTATTGATTTGAAAATAAAGTACTAATTAAATTAAATGTATCTAAGGCTTTACTTATTTTATCTGTTGTTCTTAATCCATAGTTTTTTTTAACTTCTTCTTCAAATGTTTTAAATAATAATGGATTTCTATTTAATAATTTATACCAATATGAATTTTCTCTTATATAATTTATATAATATTGATTGTTTCTTAACTTAACCAAAGTTTCTAAAGTCATTAATCCTCGAATTGTTTATAAATAGGTCTTGGTTTATACTCTTCTTTTTTTTCTTCTTTTTTGCCCATTTCACCAAATACTCCTATTACTCTTTGTACACTATTTAATCCTTCTTGAACACTGTCTAAATTCATATTTTTTAAAAAACCTAAAACATCTGTTAATCCAAATGTAGTTGCCGCTGTTGTTGCTGCTACTACTTTTATATATTTATCCCATACTTCATTTGATTCTCCGTACATATCAAACATTTCATAAAATTTTTGCCATGTCATTTCATTGTTATTAACAAAATTGATTAAACTAGGATTTTTTTTAACAAAAGTTTTAAATTGTTCTTTTTTATCCATTTAAATCACCTATCTTATTATATGTTTATTATCTATTTTATTGTATATTTAATTAAAATAAGTTATAATTATTAGTATAGAAAGAAGGTATTTATGTATACTTTTAAAAAAAATATAGATATAAATTCATATAATAAATTTACTTCTAACATAGATGGTTTTAATTTTATGCAAGATCCTGCTTGGGCTTTAGTAAAGAATAATTTTAAAAATATTTTAGTTGGAGTTTATGAAGATGAAAAGTTAGTTTTAGTAGCTTCTCTACTTATTCGTAAAGTATTTTTAAATTTTCATTTAATGTATATTCCAAGAGGTCCTGTTGGTAATTTAGAAAATAAAGAACTTCTTAGTTTTTTTACTAAAAATATTAAACAATTAGCTAAAGATAATAAGTGTTATGTTGTAACTATTGATCCTAATGTATTAAAATCCCAAAATTTTTATAGAGAAAATAACTACTCTGTATCTGATTTAAGTATTAATAATAAATTAATTCATCAAAATTTTATTGATAGTGGTTATAAGCATCAAGGTTTTGTAAAAGAATTAGATAAATCCATGCAACCTAGATTTCATATGGCTGCCTCTTTATTTAATGAAGATTTTTTATCAATTGATGATATTTTAAAAAGTTATAAAAGTAAAGTTAGATATTATTTAGGTGCTTATCAAGAAAAACGTGGTTCTTATTTTGAAATATCTAGTGATGTTTCTGATTTAGATAAATTTGTATCTATTATTAATGAAACTGAAAAAAGACAAAATATTAATTTACGAAATAAATCTTATTTTGAAAAAATATTAACTAGTTTTAAAGATAACGCTAAATTGTTTTTTAACTATATTAATTTAAATACTTATCTTGATTTTTTAGAAAATAATAATGGAAAAGAAGAAGAAATATTAAAGGTTAAAGAGTATTTAAAAAAAGATAATACATTATTATTATCTGCTAGTTTAGTAATAATGCCTTCTAATAAAGATGGTATTAAAGTTGCTGAATATTTATATGCTGGTAACAAATTAGAATTCAATTCATTAAGAGTTTCTGATGCTATTGTATTTGAAATTATAAAATACTGTAGTGAAAATAAAGTACATTATGTTAATTTAGGTGGTGTGGATGGTAATTTTAATGATCATCTTACTTCATTTAAATCTAAATATAATCCAGTTGTGTTTGAATATTTAGGTGATTATGATTTAATTATTAATAAGTCTTATTATATTATTAAATATCTATTACCTACTTTAAAAAAAATAAATAAGAAAATAAGAAAAAAATAGGTTTATCCTATTTTTTAATTTAATCTAAGTAATTTATTAATACTTTTTATTATAAAATCAAAACTTTTTTTAAATATATTTAAAGAAGTTATATAAACAATTATTGGACACACAATAATAATAAACATAATTGTTTCTATATAATTAAATGTATCAAAAATATTTGTAAATGTAAAATATCTAATTATATATACATGTAATATTAATACCATTAATGAATTAGTTCCTATTTTAGTTAATTTTGATTTTTTATTAGTAGTTAAATTCATTATAGATAAAGTTGCAATTAAAGCTATTATATATACTGCTATTCTTATTAAAAAACCTTCTATATTATTACTATTTGATAAATCATAACTTGCTCTTGCATATAGCATAGATATTGGTAAACTTGTATATTTATATATACACGCTATTATTAAAATACTTATTAAACCAATAATACCATATATTTTTTTATATGAATTTATCTTTTCGACATTTTCTTTTGTTATGTAGTGACCTATTAAGAAAAATGGGTAAAATACTAAAGTTCTTGATAATGAAAAATCAACACCTACTTTATCTGAAAATCCTGCTAATAAAGCTATTACTAAACTAGATATTATTGGATGTTTTAAGTTTAAAAATGTTTTTGTAATTAATTTCCAAGTAATTAATGATAATAAATACCACTGGGCATAGCCTGGAAGTAACAAATCAAAAGTTTGTTGTTTATCCCATACTATTGTGTAGTAAAAATACCACATTGTATATACTAAGATATAAGGAATTATTAAATTTTTAAAACATGTTTTTCTATCTTTATCAGGATTTTTAGATAAGAAACCTGATAGTAAGCAAAATGCTGGCATATGGAATAAATATATAAATATATATGCTACATCAGTTTCAAAGTAATGCCCTAAACATTGACTTAGTAAATGTCCTAAAACTGTTAAAATAATTAATATACCTTTCATATTATCTATAATAAATAGTCTTTCTTTTTTCATACTCCACCTCTAATATATTATATAATATATTCAAAAATAAAACTAGAGATTATCTCTAGTTATTTTGTTCCAGTAGAACCAAATCCACCTTCTCCTCTTAAAGTTTCTTCTAAGTTATCAACACAATTAAAAGTTACTGATAAAAATGGTGTAATTACTAATTGAGCAATTCTTTCATTTTTTTCTATTGTTTGGGCTTTTGTTCCATGATTATGAAGCGCTACCATTACTTCTCCTCTATAATCAGAATCTACTACACCTACTTTATTAGCTGGTGCTAAATCTCTTTTTGAAGCTAAACCACTTCTTGCATAAATTAATCCAGCATATCCTGTAGGAATTTCTAATGCAATACCTGTTTTAACTAATATAGTTTCTTGTGGATTAATAGTTAATTCATTTTCTAAGTTAGCATATAAATCATATCCTGCTGCATGAACAGATCCTCTAGTTGGTATTACGGCTGTTTCGTTTAATTTTTTTATATTTATTTCCATATGTTTTTTAACTCCTTATTATAATGTTTTTCATGTAATATAACTTTGTTTTCTAATCTAGTTTTATTCATATCAATAATACGTTGATTAGATGACCCCCTAAAGCCTAAGTTAATATCAAATAATTCTTGTACAAATGGTCCTTCTACTAATACATCAATACTATCTAGTATTTTTTTTGTATAAGGTAGTTCTTTTTGCCATTTTTTTAATTTATCATCTAGTGTATATCCTGTAAACATCCATATATTTTTATTAGGATATATACTTTTGTATTTTTTTATTATTTCATATACTTTTTCTTGATTATCTGGTTCCAGTGGTTCTCCACCTAAAATAGTTAATCCTTTTATTAAATCACTATTAGATGCTTTTATTATTTCTTCTAAAGTTTCTTCAGTAAATAATTTACCAAATTTAAAATTCCAAGTTTCAGGATTAAAGCATCCTTTACACCTCAGTGTACATCCTGACACATATAAACTTACTCTTAGTCCAACTCCATTTGAAATGTCATTTTTCTTTATATTAGAATAATACATTATAAATGTATTACCCTATCTTTTATTTCTTTTGTTTTTCCAACATTCCAAAAGTTTTCTCCTAAGTATCCACAAGTTCTTCTTGTAACACTCATTTTGTTTTTATCTGTGTTTTTACAATTTGGACATTCCCATTCGTATTTATCATTGATTTTTATTTCTCCATCAAAACCACATTCATGACAGTAATCACTTTTAGTATTAAATTCTGCATATTGAATATTTTCATATATATATTTAATAATATCTTCTAATGCTTCTAAGTTGTTTGTCATATTAGGTATTTCTACATAACTAATAGCTCCTCCTGATGATATTTTTTGGAAATCTGATTCAAATGTTAATTTAGTAAATGCATCTATTTCTTCTCTTACATCAACATGATACGAATTTGTATAATATCCTTTGTCTGTAATATCTTTTATTTTACCAAATTGATCTAAATCTATTCTTGCAAATCTATAACATAAACTTTCTGCTGGAGTTCCGTATAAACCAAAACCTATTTTAGTTTCTGCTTTCCATTGTTCACATGCTTCTAACATTTTATTCATTACTTTAAGAGCAAATTCTTTACCAACTTCTGTAGTATGAGATAATCCTGTCATTAATTTAGTCATTTCATAAATTCCTATATAACCTAGTGAAATAGTTGAATATCCATTTTTAAGTAATTCATCTATTTTTTCGCCTTTGTTTAATCGTGCAATTGCCCCATACTGCCAGTGAATTGGAGATACATCACTAGTAGTTCCTAACAATGCATTGTGTCTACACATTAAAGCTTCTCTACATAATAATAATCTTTCATTTAAAATTTCAAAAAATTTATCTTCATCTTTATCAGCTAGTATTGCTATTTGAGTTAAATTTAAACTAACAACACCTTGATTAAATCTTCCTTCAAATTTATATTTACCTGTCTCATCTTTATATGGTGATAAAAAACTTCTACATCCCATTGGCGAAAATACATTTCCTTCATAGTTTTCTTTCATTTTTTTAGCACTGATATAATCTGGATATAATCTTTTAGATGAACATTTAACAGCTAATTTAGTTAAATAATCATATTTGCCACCTGATAAATTATTATGTTCATGTAGCACATAAACTAATTTAGGAAATGCAGGTGTTACATAAATACCTTTTTCATTTTTAATTCCTTTATATCTTTGTTTTAAAATTTCTTCAATAATCATTGCAACTTCTTCTTCATATAAATCATCTTTTTCTAAATTTAAAAACAAAGTTACAAATGGAGATTGTCCATTAGTAGTCATTAATGTATTTATTTGATATTGAATAGTTTGTACTCCACTTTCTAATTCAGATTTTAATCTATCTTTAGCAATTGATTCAATTGTTTCTTTGTCTAGCTTATCTTTATATTTTTCATTTAGTTGTTTTAAAAACTTCTTATAACTTTTATTTAGATATTTACCTAAATGTCTTATATCAACAGATTGTCCTCCAAATTGACCTGATGCTACTGCTGCTATAATTTGTGTTACAACAGTACATGCAACCTGAAACGATTTAGGACTTTCTATTAATTTTTGATTCATTACAGTTCCATTATCTAACATATCTTTTATATTGAGTAAACAACAGTTAAATATAGGTTGAACAAAATAGTCCATATCATGGAAATGTAGTACTCCTGCTTCATGTGCTTCAATTATTTTTTCAGGTAATAAAATTCTTCTTGTTAAGTCTTTTGATACTTCTCCTGCAATTAAATCTCTTTGAGTTGATGCTATATAAGCATTTTTATTTGAGTTTTCTTCCATAACATCTTTGTTAGAATTTTTAATTAAACTAAGTATTGATTCATCTGTAGTATTAGCTTTTCTTACTAAAGCACGAGTATATCTATAAGTAATATATTCTTTTGCTAATGCAAATTTATTTATAGACATTAACTTATTTTCAATAATATCTTGAATATCTTCTACTAATATTCTTTTTTTATTTAAACTTTGAATATGTTTAATTATATTATTAATTTGAACATCAGACACCATTTCTTCTTCTGATACTTTTAAGTTTGCTTTTTTAATAGCGTTTTCTATTTTACTTCTGTCAAAATCTACAGAAGTTCCATCTCTTTTAATAATCTTCATGCATACACCTTTACTTTCTTACTTTATAACTTTAACATAATTGAAAAATAATAAAAAGTTGCATTTGCAACATTTTACATTTTTTGTTAAAATTATTCTAGGTGGTAATTATGAATATATTCGATAATATAAATATTAAAGATTTAAACATTTTATTAAAAGAAATAGATAGTCAGAAACTATTTTTTAAAAAAGGGCAAACTATATTAACTAATACTTCTAATTTAAATATTATAGGTATTATTACTAAAGGATCGGTTGATGTTATAAGAATTGATTACCAAGGTAATAAAGATGTAATTGCTAAAATACTTACGGATAATATATTTACTTCTAAAATGTTTGACTTATCTAATAGTGAATTATCTATCATAGCTTTAGAAGATACTGAAGTAATAATAATAGACTATGATAAATTACTTTATAGTAAAAATAGTTTTACTAAAAATATTTTATTAGATAATATATTAAAAAATATAGTAATTCATTTAAATACAGTATATGAGCGAATTCAATTATTAACTAAAAAAACAATAAGAGAAAAATTATTAGAGTATTTTAAATTAATATCAAATAAGAAAGGTAAAAAACATTTTAAATTACCTTTATCATTTACTTCTTTAGCTGATTATTTATCTGTTGATAGATCTGCTTTAATGAGAGAAATAAAACATTTAAAAGAAGATGGTGTCATTGATATTATAGATAAAATAGTTTATCTAAAAGTATAAGAAAAAGTTATCTTAATGATAACTTTTTTATTTTACAATAAATTCATAATGATCCAAACCATATACATGCCCTGCAGAACTTCTAAGAACCCTACTTTTATCTTCTTCAGATTTCATGTAAATTACTAATCCAGAACTATTTTCAGCTAAAGCCGCAGTATATGTCACAACATTTGTAAAATCAAAACTAGACAAATCCAAATTTCTCATTGCATCCATGTGACGAAACATCGAAGTTATATCAGTAACATTAATTATATCAAAACTGCTAACATCTAAATCATATAATTCGTCACACCTGTTAAACATTGATTTCATTGTAGTAACTTTCTCAGTAACAAAATGGCTTAGGTCTAATTCAGTAAGTTCAGTTGAAGCAAACATTCCATTCATATTTGTAACATTCGATGTTTCAAAAGTACTTATATCTAATTCTTTTAAATTTATAAAATTGCGAAATAAATTTTCCATTGTAGTAACTTGTGAAGTATCTAAGTTTTCAAACTTAACAGTTTCCACATAAGATAAAGCTCCAAAAGGAGAACCTTCGCTGTATCCAAAATTTGATGGTGCCAATATATCACCTTTTGCTTGAACATACAATGTATCATTAGATAGATAACCAATAACAGAACCATTATTTGCCGCAGACATATCCCACTTTTGTGTAGCCGCATTATATGCGTTCATATCCATACCACGCTCAAAAATCATATGTTTAATTTTTAAACTCGAAGATAATGTATCGCTTCTAAACTCTGCCATAGTATACATAGCAGATGGTAATACAGGTACAACACAATCTTCTTTTGTTTTTATTTCTTCGTCTATTGTCACTTCAGTTTCAAACGTTTCTCTTTTATAGCATTTATTATCTAAGAAAAATGCTACTCCTACATTTCCATCATTATCCATAATCACCACACCGTCTTTTGGTTTTCCGGAATCTAACTCTATTTGATTATAAATATTTGTTTTGCCATCAGTAATTAATTCAGTATCACCTAAGTCAGACATTGCAAATAAAGTTTCTGCTCCATCTATTATAAAATCTATCTCTCTTAAATTGGCATTTTCTCTAGCATCTTCTATTATACCTAAAATTATAGGTGTTGCTATTGCCATTATTATTACTAATATAACTAATACAGCTAATAACTCAATTAATGTAAATCCCTTTTTCATAAATATATTCTCCTACTCTTATATTATTTTATCATAATTAAAATATAAAAAAAAGACTTATTAGTCTTATTTTAACATCCAAGCATTAGGTAGATATCTATTTCCAGTATATCCATAACCACCTGCTATACTTAATATTTGATTATTAGCATATAAAGTAGATGAGCCTCCGCCATCTAAATTAGATGCATTATAAGCGCCATACTTAAGTAATAAATCAGTTAAGTCAACCATATCAATACCTAATGAATGTCCTACTCTTCTTCCATCTATTACTACAAATAATACAATACCATCTTGTCTTTGAGCTATAACAGTTCTACTAGCTAAACCATAACCACCGTTACCAGTAAAAGTAGCAGGTTCTCCATTTACTATTAAGAAAGGTCCGAAGTCCATAGCATCTCTTAAATTATATTGTTCTAAAGCTTCTTGTGCTGGTAATTTTGTTAATACTAAAACATCGTCTTCAGTAAAACCAATAATACCTCCACCGTATCCAGTTTCTCCATTATCAGAAACTAATACACCATCTTCTATAATAGTTCCAACTAAATTTTGTCTTGAACCAGTTAAAGTAAATCCAGATGCATTAATAGCAGCTAGTGCATTTTGAGATTCAGCAAAATTATCTAATTGTTGTCCACCTATACCAATATACTCAGAAGTAACTAATTCTACTCTCGAAGGATCATAAATTGCAATTATATGCCCTTTATAGTCATTACCTTCAACAGGTATTACTTTATATAAATCATTACCTTCATCTTTTTTTAATATTTGTTCTTCATATATAGAAGAATAAGTATCAGTTTCTTTTATATCACCTATAGTTACATCTGATACATCAGTATCTTCAGTACCTTCAATAACTTTATTTTGAGATAAAACATAATTTATATGGTCTTCAGAATAAATAGTTCTTGCTAAATATTTATGAGTCATTGTTTGCATAGCTGATGTTATATACAATTCTTGTAAATCTTTAAAAGGACCATATGCCACAACTAAACAAGCAATTGCACCTAAATCTAAAATAATAAATAAGATAGTTAAGAACTTTAATTTTCTTTTCTTTTTTGTTTTTTTAGATTTTTTTTCTTTTTTTTCTTTTTTTTCTTTTTCTTTTTTAGGTTTCTTTTCTTTTTTAGGTTTCTTTTCTTTTTTCTTTTTTATTTTTTTCTTAGGTTCTTCTACTAACTCTTCATCTTCTTTAGGTAGTTTGATTTCTTCTATAACTACTTCTTCTAAAGTATCAGAAACTTTAACTTTTTCTTCTACTAAATTAGTATCTAAAGAAACATCTAAAGTATCAACATCTTCACCTACTATATCATCTATATACATCTACTCACCTACTTAATTCATAAGGATTATTGAAAGTTCCTTGTCCTGTTATTTTTAAGGTATTATCTAAATTAATAACAGGTCTTACACCATAACTACTAGTTTTAGAGTCACCATATAATTTATAATCTTTAATTGCATATACTAAACTTTTACCTGATTGCATTAAAAATGTATTAGTTATTTCACTAATATAAAAATCTCCGATAGTTAAAAGTCCTACATTAGCTTCAACACTACTTTGATATACAGAATTTATATCATATGAAGTTTCTTTCGTGTAAATCCCATTATAAAAACTACTACTTATAATATAATCTTTATTTTCTAAAGAGTTATAATATGTTTCATTTAAATATTTATAAATATTAGTTGTATTAGTAAAAGTAGAACTTGTACTATCAAAACTAATTAATAAATCTTCTTCTTGCTCTTTTATATTATCTATTAATACTAATTTTTTACTTAAATCAGTAGTCCCTATAACTTCAAATAATTGATTACTATACATTACATAATCACCAGTGCTAGTGTCTTTTAAAGTTTCTTTCGTATTAATTTCAATAATATACGGATTATTTATTGTACCATCACCTGATAAATATAATACATCTGATTTCAATGTAATTAAAGGTCTTACACCATAGTTTTGCTCATCAGTTAATAACTTACTATTAACTCCACCTAAATCAAATACATAATAGTATTCTTCATTATTTACAGTTGAAGTGTAAAAATAAGATTCATTATTTAAATAAGATTCATTTGCTCCTGCATTAATATAATCATATAAAGATAATTGATCAATTTTATTTTCACTAGTTACTTCATCACAAGTGATATTATCTATTTCATCAAATATAGACACACATATATTTGTATTTACTAAATAATCAGCATTAGTTAAATTTTTATAAAATGATTGATATAATGAATCACTAGAATTTAACCAAGAGTAAGAATCATTAAAGGTTAACATAGTTTGATTATCTTCAGTAATTAAAACAACTGAATTGTCACTATTGACTTTTACTATCCTAAATAATATACCAGAATATTCTATATAGTTATTTTCTACCAGCCCTTTGTAAACATAATTGTTTTCTTCTTTTATAAGTCCTGGAGATTCTATTACTTCTTTTGATTTAATTATATCTGATAATAAAACATCACCATTATTTACAACATCCGGATGTTCTAATTTATAATAATGTACTAATCTAGACCCATAATATATAACCATAAAACTTATAAATATAATACTTATAAATATAAAAATATTTTGCCAATCAGTAATTATTTTTTTAAATTTATTCATTTATTCACTTACTTTCTACTATATTATGATACCACATTTTTACACTTTTTTAAAACATTTAATTTTATAAAATGTATATTTACAGAAGATTGACAAAGAAAAAAACAAGGTATTCCTTGTTATTTGCTTAATGCTTCTTTTCTAGATAAATTAAGTCTTCCTTTTTTATCATAACCTAAAGATTTAACTACTAATTCATCTCCTACTTTAACTAAATCTGATGGTTTTTCAACTCTTTCTTTAGCTAAATGTGATACGTGTACTAAACCTTCACAACCAGGCCATAATTCAACAAAACATCCAAAGTCTTCAACTTTAACAACTTTAACTGTATATATTGCTCCGTCTTCAACTTCTCGTACGATATTTCTAATCATTTCTTCTGTTTTATTTATTACTTCTTGATCATGGTGATAAATAATTACTCTTCCATCATCTTCTAAATCTACTTTAACTGCATTTACATCAGTTACTGCATTAACATTAGATGCTTCTAAAATAATTTTAGTAATCATTTCTCCACCTCTACCGATAACTTCTTTAATTTTATTTGGATTAATATTAAATGTTACTGTTTTAGGTGCATATTTTGATACTTCTTTTCTAGGTTCTGCAATAGTTGTTTCAATAGTTTCTAATATTTCTAAACGAGCTTTTTTAGCTTGTTCTAAAGCTTCTTTTAATATTTTTTTAGTTATGCCTTTAATTTTAATATCCATTTGTAATGCACAAATACCTTCTTTAGTACCTGCTACTTTAAAGTCCATATCACCTAAATGATCTTCCATACCTTGAATATCAGTTAAGATAGTATAATCTTTACCATCTGTAATTAATCCCATTGCAATACCTGCAACTGGTGATTTAATAGGCACACCTGCTGCCATTAATGCCATACAACCTGCACAAATACTTGCTTGTGATGATGAACCATTTGACTCTAATATTTCAGATACTACTCTTATAGTATAAGGGAACTCATCAATTGATGGTATTACTTGAGCTAATGCTCTTTCACCTAATGCTCCATGACCTACTTCTCTTCTACCTGGTGCTCCATATCTTCCTGTTTCTCCTACTGAAAATGATGGGAAGTTATAGTGTAACATAAATCTTTTTTCTGCTTCAATAGATAATCCATCTAATATTTGATGTTCTCCTAAAGCTCCTAATGTTACTACTGATAAACTTTGAGTTTGTCCTCTTGTAAATAAAGCTGAACCATGTGTTCTTGGAAGTAAATCGATATCAGTTGATAATTCTCTTATTTCATCCATTTCTCTTCCATCTGATCTAGTTTTATCTTTAACTACTATATTTCTAAATAATTTGTATTCTATTTCTTCTAATACTAATTTAACTTTAGTTAATTCTAATTTTTGTTCATCTTGTGATAAATTACTATACATTTCTTTATATTTATCAACAACTCCTGCTTTAATATTATCAATTGCTGCATATTTTTCTAACTTGTCTTTTATTAACATTGCTTCTTTTAAATTAGATTCAATTGAATCGTTAATTTCTTTTTTAAGTTCTTTAGTTATTTCTAAAACGTCATAACTCATTTTTTCTAAACCAATTTCTTTAACGATTTTTTCTTGAAATTCTACTAATTCTTTAATAGCATCATGTCCAAACATTAATGCTTCTAACATATCTTTTTCTGCTACTTCTTTAGCACTACTTTCAACCATGTTAATAGCATCAATTGTTCCTGCTACTACTAAGTCTATATCTGATACTTCTTGTTCTAAAACAGTTGGATTAATAACTAATTTTTTATTAACTCTACCTACTTTAACTCCAGCAATTGGGCCATCAAATGGTATTTTTGAAATAGCTGTTGCTAATGATGAACCTAACATTGCTGCTAATTCTGGTTCATTATCTTGATCAACAGATAAAATAGTATTTACTATTTGTACTTCATTTTTAAAGTCTTCTGGAAACATTGGTCTCATTGGTCTATCAATCATACGAGCTGCTAATGTTGCCTGATCGGTTGGTCTTCCTTCTCTTTTTATAAATCCACCTGGTATTTTACCTACTGAGTATAATTTTTCTTGATATACTACCATAAGTGGGAAAAATGGTGATAAAACATTTGCTTCATCTTTTACTACTACTGTTGTTAATACCGCAGTATCTCCAATACGTACTAAAACTGAACCTGATGCTTGTTTCGCTAATTGCCCATGTTCTACTATTATTTTTTTTCCTCTAAAATCTAATTCGAATATTTTCTTCATATTTTTCTCCTTTTATTCAAAAATAAAGACACTAAAAAATAGTGTCCACATTTTATTATTATCTTCTTAAACCTAAACTTTTAACGATTTCTCTGTATCTAGTTACGTCATTTTTGAATAAGTAGTTTAATAAACTTCTTCTTTGACCAACTTTTTTAAGTAATCCTCTTCTTGTATGGTAATCGTGTTTGTGTTCTTTTAAGTGTTCTGTTAAAGCTTTAATTTCTTCTGTTAAAATTGCTACTTGTACTTCTGCTGAACCAGTGTCACCAGCTTTTTTAGCATATTTAGCAACGATTTCTGCTTTAAATTCTTTTGTTAATGCCATAGTCTAATCTCTCTTTCTTCTTATATTCGCTTAATCCGAGAATAAATGTAAATTTAATCCAAGAATAAGTACAGATATAATATTACACTATAATATATGAAATTGCAAGTATTTTATATGTGTTTACTTAATTTATAACACTTAACTAAGTTTTTAACAACATAAGCAGTTGTTACTTGACCAACTCCTCCTGGAACTGGTGTTATATATGATGCTTTTTTTTCTACATTATCAAAATCAACATCTCCATATAATTTATCTTCTACATTTATACCTACATCAATTACAACAGCACCTTCTTTAACCATATCTTCTTTAATAAAGTGTTTTATTCCTACTGCCGCTACTAATATATCAGCTTTGGATGTTATGTTTTTAATATCTTTAGTTTTTGAATGACATAGTGTTACTGTCGCATTATTATTCATAAATAAGTTTACTAAAGGTTTTCCAACTAAGTTAGAACGTCCTACTATACATACATTTTTTCCTTCTAAATTAATATCGTAATATTTTAACATATCAATTACTCCAGCTGCTGTACAAGGTACAATACATTCTTTATTATGTACTAACATACCAGCATTTAAATCTGTTAGTCCATCTATATCTTTTGTAGGTATAATTGCATTTTGAACTTTAGAAGAATCTAAGTGTTCTGGTATTGGCATTTGTACTAATAATCCATCTACTAATTCATCTTCATTTTCCAATCTAATTATGTCTAATAATTTTTCTTCTGTTATAGTTTCTTCTAGTTTTAAATGTTTAAAGTTTATTCCTAAAGATACAGCTAATTTTTCTTTATTTTTTATATAAACATTTGAAGCAGAATCATTTCCTACTTGTATAATTGTTAGTCCTAATTGTTTTTTAATTTCAATTAAATCTTTTTTTACACTTTCCAAAATTTGTTTTTTTACTAATTTTCCATCTATTAACATATTATCACCTATTTAATTATACTTTATTTTTTATTATTTTAAAAGAATAAAAAAAGACTTTACAGTCTTATTTAATAATTACATTAATTCCTGTTGGGAATTCAGGAGATGATTCTATTTTATCTTTTTCCACTTGAGATCTTACATAAATAGTTTCAACTAATGACAACTCAAACATATAATCAACATTATTAACATTCGTCATATCAAAACTACTTATATCAATTATAGGAATTTTACTTTTCTTAAACATAGATTCCATATTTGTAACATTTGAAGTATCAAAGTTAGTTAAATCTAAAGTTGTTTCACCAGTGGCTAATTTTATACCATTGTATGAAAACATCTTACTCATATTCGTTACATTACTAGTATTTAGTTTTTCTAAACCAATTACTTCATATGAACCTGGGAAATCTTCCCAACCCGAAAACATACCTGTCATATTCGTTACATTATCTGTATTTAAATTGCTCACATCTAATTTGTCTAGTGATGGTAATACAGAAAATGCGTATGACATATCAGTTGCCTTTTTCGTATTCAAAGATGTTATATCTAATGTTGTTAAATCATGTAATCCTCCAAAAGAATTGTTCATATCAACCACATTAGATGTGTCAAACATTACTATTCCATTATCAGTAAATGAAATATTTGTGATGCCGTCTAATGCAAATATACTTACCTTTCCATACGAGTAACTTACATTTAATGTTGAAGGCGCTAATATAATATTTTCACTATGAATTTCTAATGTATACTTATTATTTGCACTATCAACAATTATTTTACCTAATATCGAATTATCATTATCCATCGATAAATTAAACATGCCATTATCTTGATATAGTTCTCCTGCCGATTTATCTTTATATATAGATAAATTTGTAGCTTTTTTAAATAATATCTCAGAACTCATACTACTTGAAATTCCTTCTAGTAAAAGCACATTTTTTATTAAATTATGAAATGTTTCGCCATCAACAAAATAATTTTTTTGAGTTATTATACAATTTTCTTCAGTTGTAATATCTTCATTAACCTTAACTTCATCTGACAAAATATCTTTTACGTAACATTTATCATCTAAATAAACTGCTATTCCAACATTTCCTTCACTATCCATTACTACAGTTGCTTCATCTGGTTTACCAGCATCTAGTTGTATATGCTCATATATATTTGTTGTTCCATCGAATTTAATATCTTCATCTTGTATCACTGATAAAGCTTGTAGTGTTTCTGCTCCATCAATTATAAAATCAATTTCTCTTAAGTTTGCTGTATGTCTTGCTTCATCTATTATACCTAAAATAATAGGTGTTGTTATTGCCATTATTATTACTAATATAACTAGCACTGCAAGTAATTCTATTAATGTAAATCCTTTTTTCTTCATTTATATTCTCCTATTCTTTTATTATTATATCTTATACTAAATAAAAAAAACAAGATTTATATATTCTTGTTTACATTATTTTAACATTTTCCAAGGTTTTATTCTTGTGTTATCTTTTTCATATATTTTATAAATTGCTAATGGATTATTATTTTCATCTATAAATAAAACATCTGTATTTTCTCTATTTTCAAGTATTTGACCATTCAATACTTTTTGTTTTAAATAATCGTCTACTACTACTTTTTTAAAATTATTAATAAATCTATCTATTTTATGTATTTTGATATTATTATTTTTTAAATCATCTAGTGATATACATTCTTCTAGTAAAATATCGCCTTGTTTTGTTCTTGTTAAATCAGACATAATACCTATTGTATTTAACTGTTTTGCAATATCTAGTATTAAACTTCTTATATATGTTCCTTTTGATACATTTGTTTTAATAGAAAATATTATTTTATTATTAATTCTTTTTATATCGCTTATTAATTCTATTTCATTAATACTTACTTCTCTTTTAGGTAATATCACTTCTTCATTATTCCTTGCATATTCATACAATTTTTTACCATTTATTTTAACTGCTGAATAAATTGGTACTTCTTGTAAATATGTTTTTTTAAATGAGTTTATTACTTTTATTATTTCTTCATCAGTTAGATTAACCATTTCTTCTTTTAAAATATTACCAGTATTATCTAGTGTATCAGTTAGAGTACCTAAAGTTATTTCTGCTATATATTCTTTATTATGAGCGGTAATTATTTCAACTAATTTAGTGGCAGTTCCAATACACAATATTAATACACCTGTTGCAAGTGGATCTAATGTTCCTGTATGCCCTATTTTTTTTGTATTCAATATTTTACTTGCAATATTAACACAGTCTCTACTAGTCATATTTTTTTCTTTGTTTAATAAAATAATTCCGTCCATAAAAACCCTTCTTTCTTTAACAATTATATATGTTTTTTAAATAAAAAACAACTTAAAAAGTTGTTTTAGGTACTAATAAATTAACAATATAAACATATTTTAATAATTCAGTTAATTCTTCTTTTTCTTTTATTATTTTTTCTTCTTTTAATACATTTAAAGTGTTTTCTAATATATTATCTTGTAAAGGTTTTAATAATAGTAAGAAAGTTATAATACATATAAGTAACATAAATCCATATAGCATTAAAGTAAATGTTGTAAGCAGCCCTGCTATAATCATAAAATATGATATTAAACTTAATATTGTAATAAATTGATTAAATAAACATTTAATTTTAATTAAAATATTATTTTCTATTGCATAATAAGAATAACTTGCTGCTTCTATTAAATTAAGTAAACTTGTATCATCAAAAGTATTTTCAGATAATCTGATTGATTTTCTAAAAATATCAAAATAGTTTCTTTCTCCTTTTATTACATAAATATTTTCTATATTATTATTTTCTAAGATTAAGTTAGCTATTTCAACGCCTGATAATTTTGTTTTAATATGATTGAATTTATTATTTAATTTTATACTATCTATTTTTATTTTAATTAAAAATAAAATTGATATAACACCTATTAATATAATTATATTATTCATAAATCACCTATTTTACTTCGTATGTTGTTCCTTCTCTTGAATCTTTTATAATAATTCCTTTTTCTTCTAATTCATTTCTTATAGAATCTGCTAAAGTAAAGTCTTTATTTTTTTTAGCTTCATTTCTCTTTTCAATAGATTGTTCAATGTATTGTTTTAAAGTATCATCAATTACATTTTCTTTTAATAAATCTAAACTTAAAACTAAGTCAAAATTTTCAATTAATTTTAATTTAGTTGCATCACTTATATCTGCTTTTAATACATCATATAAAGTAGTAACCGCTAAAGAAGTATTTAAATCATTTTTTAATGCATCTTTAAATTGATTGTTATATAAATCAAAGTCTTTTTGATTAAAGTTATTATCTTCTTTTAATGTTTTAATTTTATTAATTAATTTATTATAAGCATTTTGTGTATTTTCTAATGCTTCATAACTAAATACTAATTGTCTTCTATAGTGTGATTGTAAACAAAACATTCTATAAGCAAGTGGATTGTATCCTTTTTCTTTTAATAAAGATAAAGTTAAGAATTCACCTTTTGATTTACTCATTTTACCTGTATTGTCATTTAAGTGTTCAACGTGAACCCAGTAATTACACCATTTGTGTCCTAAATAAGATTCAGATTGAGCTATTTCATTAGTATGATGTGGGAATATATTATCAACACCACCACAGTGAATGTCTACGTATTCTCCAAAATATCTCATAGCAATACCAGAACATTCTATATGCCATCCTGGGTATCCTACTCCAAATGGTGAATCCCATTTTAATTCTTGATTATCAAATTTTGATTTAGTAAACCATAAAACAAAGTCTTCTTGATTTTTCTTTCCTAAATCTTCTTCAACATCATCTCTTACAGCTGTTTTTAAGTCTTCTTTAGTTTGATTTGTTAATGCATAATATTCTTCTAATTTAGATGTATCAAAATAAATATTACCAGCAGATTCATAAGCAAATCCTTTATCTAGAAGTCCTTGTATTATTGTAATATATTCATCTATATATTGTGTTGCAGGTGCTATAATTTCTGGTTTTTGAATATTTAAAGCATCTGTATCTTTGAAAAATGCTTCTGTATACATAGCTGCTATTTCTAATACAGTTTTATTTTCTCTTTTTGCACCTTTTAACATTTTATCTTCACCAGTATCAGCATCACTTGTTAAATGACCAACATCTGTTATATTCATAACTCTTAAAACATCATAGCCTACATAATTTAATGATTTTTCTAAAATATCTTCCATTATATATGTTCTTAAGTTTCCTATATGTGCGTAATGATATACTGTAGGTCCACAAGTATAAAGATTTACTTTCTTACCATCATTTGGTATAAAATCTTCTGTAAGTCTTGTTAACGTATTGTATAATTTCATATTATCACCTTCCTAGGTATTCATTATACCATATACTATATATATATTCAAATAA
>CAYJEO010000007.1:0-41778 GCA_964369355.1 uncultured Muribaculaceae bacterium
TTTCTTGATTATTATATAAATTTGCATATTCGACTGCTGCTAATCTTAAATTTTCAACTTTTATTTTTAAAGATTTTAGTTGTGTTTTTTTGTTATCAAAACTATTTTGATTTTCAATCATCTCATCTAGTTCTTTTTCAATCATCTTATAGTATTTTTTAAATTTGATTGCAGAAATAGTTGAACAAAATGATGATAAGGAAGAAAATATGCTCATTATTTGAAATGCTGTTATTGAGATAAGGTTTAAAAATAATAAAGGAACTGAAACTATACAAGTAAAAATTCCTGCTACCAATGTTAGCCTTGCTAATATATTAAATATATTTAATTTTTTAATTTTTAAATGTAGTTCAGTTGTTTTTTCTAATATTTTATTTTGAAATTCTACTGAAGTTTGTTTTTCTAAAATCTTTATTTCATTTAAACATTCATTATAACTTTTTTCTCTTAGTTCTAATTCTTCTTTTTTATAAATCATTTTTAAACTCCTTAATTAATCTTTTTTCAATTGATTTTTCTCTTATGTTTTTTACGTAATCTAATTTTTTATTATTTTCTTGTCTATAATATAAATTAGCATAATTATGATATGCTTCAAATACATTTTGATATCTATTTTGTAAACTATTTATATTACTTTTTATATTACTTATATTTTCATCTGCTTCTTTTAATGTTTTTTCTATTCTAAAAATACTAACTCTATCTTTAATTTCTTTTGCTGATATTATGAAACTAATTATAGATGCTGTTATTGATATAATACTAATAGTTATGGTAAATAGTGATACAAATGTTACTATTTTGAATAATGATCCGATTAATATTACAAATATTGGATAAATTATTAAATTTAATTTTTTTTGTGTTTTTTTATGCTTTTTTAAATTTTCTTCTAATTCTTTTTTTAATAGTTGATTACTAAATTTTTCATTTAAATTTTCAATCATATTTCGATCTAAGATATCTATTTGATCTACAATTTTTAAAAAACTATTATGTCTTAAATCCAATTCTTCTTTTTTATATGTCATTATATCGCCTTCTTTTTAATGTATACTACACTTATATATATTAAAAGTCAATAAAAAAAACGTTAATTAATAACGATTTTTATCTATTGGATGTACTATTTTTTTAGTTTTTGATTTAGGTTTTTCTAAATTTATTTCTTCTGTATTAACTTTATCAGATACTTCTGTACCAAAAGAATTAGAGTAACTTACATAATTGTTATAAGCGATTTCTTTTTCTTTATTTTTAATTAAAAATCTTTCTTTGCTTACATTTAAATTTCTTTCAGTAATTTCCATTTGTTTTTCTACATTCTTATTAATTCCTTTAAATACAAAATTAGCAAACAGTCCACAACTACTATAAGCCAAGAAAATTTCATATAAAAATCTAAATGGTGTTGCCATATTAAAAACTGGCACTACTAATCTAACTACACATCCTGCTGCAATCAAAGATGTTAATAAATGTTGCTGTTTTAATGTTAAAGTCTTCTTTAATTGTCTTTTTTCATTTTTTAATATAATTTGTTCTAGATCAATTAAATACTCTATTTCTGCTACCTCTGTTGATAAATTATCATAAATTTCTTTTTTAGACAATAAAACTTTTTTGCTATAATCCATATATTTTCCCCCTTGATGACGATTATATTAACATTTTTTTATATTTATGTCAAATTAAAAAACTCCTTACTAGAGTTTAATTTTTAGAATTTATATTTATTTGATTTATATAACCATCATTATCTTTTTGATTTGTTATTTCAAATTGATTAAATGGATCGGTACCTATATCTATTATTAATTGTTGTAAATCTGTTACCTCTTCTTCATTATATATAATTGTAATTTTTTTATCATATTCATCTATATTAGATATTACTTTTTCTAATATAAAAGTAACAGTATTTGTATATTTAACGCCTACATCATCAATAAACACATTAAAAGTTGATGTAGATACAGTAGTTTCTACTTCATTATTAGAATTGGGTTTAACAGAAAAATTACTTATCATGCCAATCATAATAATTATTACTACAACTATAAATACAAATGAAAATATAAAAGGAACTAACGCTATTTTACTTATATTTTTAAGTTCATTAGTATTTAAATATACTTTATGTTCATCTGTGTTAATATTTTTATTTTTTTCTGCTGCACTATTAGTATCATCTAATAAAATATCATATCGACAATAGTCACATGAATATATTCTATCTTCTTTATTAAGTTTAATTTTAGCGCCACAGTTTGGGCACTTTGCTGCTACTAGTTTCATATCTTATCACTCCTTATTTATTATAATATATATAATTTTAAAATACAATAAGTTATTTTTATAAATAAAAAGAAACTATAAAAGTTTCTTAAATATATTTTTTAATTGATAAAACAAAAGTATCTTTTTTTGTAGTTCTTACTATATTATTAAAAATAAATTTACCATGTTTTCTTACACTAAAAGTATCCTTTTCTTTTAAAGTGTAAGTTTTATTTTTTAATTCATTATAGTTTAATATAATTTGTTTATCACTAATTAAATCAATAATTTGATTTCTACTTTTTAACAGTAGTTTAGCTAGTACTACATCAATTCTTAATGAAGGTACTGTTATGTTTATTTCTTCAAATTTTAGTTTATAATTACTTACTTCATCAATACTTACTTCTTCTACTTCTACATATTTATTATTAATAAAAGATAAATTAGCTTTTACTAAATCTTTAATATGGTTTAATACTATTATATAAGCAAATTCATTAATTACAATATCACCAAATGTATCTGTATTAATACCTAATGAAAACATAGTTCCTAATACATGTTTATGTTCAATATTATTACTACTTATTTTAAGTAACACTATATTTGGATATGTATCAGTATAAAAAATTACTTTACTACATTCTTCATATGTTTTAAATATGTTATATTTTAATTTTATTTTTTTTAAAGCAGATTCTAATAAAGATGCTTCAGTAGGATCTAAAAAATTAGTTGATATTCCTTTTTTTAATAAAGATATATTTTTTTCAATTAAATATTTGATTTCTTTATTTTGTTCCATATTTTTCTAAATACTCAGGATATGACATATATTTATCTCTATATGTTCCATCTTCAAAAATTTCGATTAAACGAGTTGTTGTTGTTTCTATCATTTGTTCATCTAAAGTAGATATGATAAATGAACTTCTATATTTTTCTAATCCTGTATTTAATGCAGTTATAGATTCAATATCTAAGTGGTTAGTAGGTTCATCCATAAGTAAGAAGTTAGGTTTTTCTAACATTACTTTAGATAATACGCATCTAACTTTTTCTCCTCCTGATAATACATTTACTTGTTTTAATGTTTCATCACCAGAGAATAGCATTCTACCTAAAAATCCTCTAACAAAAGCTTCTTCTTTTTGTTCACTATAGTTTCTTAACCATTCAATCATATTATCTTTTGTATCAAATAAATCTTCATGGTTTTTAGCAAAATAACTTAATCTAGTATTAGGTCCATATTTAACTGTACCTGAATCTGGTTTGATCTCTCCTGCTATTATTTTAAATAAAGCAGTTTTTGCAATTTCATTTTGTCCTATTAATGCAATTTTATCATCTTTATTAACGTTTAAATTAAAGTTTTTTAAAATTACTTTACCGTCAATACTATAATTAACTTGATCTACTGTTAATATTTCATTTCCTAATGCTCTATCGAATTCAAAATTGATATAAGGATATTTTCTACTACTTGGTACTATATCATCTAAAACAATTTTTTCTAATGATTTTTTTCTTGATGTTGCTTGTTTTGATTTAGACGCATTAGCAGAGAATCTTGCAATAAAGTCTTGAAGTTCTTTCATTTTTTCTTCTTTTCTTTTATTTGAGTCTCTCATTTGTTTTTGAATTAATTCACTTGATTGATACCAGAAATCATAGTTACCAACATACATTTTTATTTTACTATAATCAATATCAACCATATGTGTACATACTTTATTTAAGAAATGTCTATCATGTGATACTAAAATAACTGTGTTTTTAAATTCAATTAAGAATTCTTCTAACCAGTGTTTACTTTCAACATCTAATCCATTAGTAGGTTCATCTAATAATAAGATATCAGGTTCACCAAATAATGCTTGTGCAAGTAATACTTTTACTTTATCACTATCTTTTAAATCTTTTAATTTTAAGTTATGTAAACTAATATCAACACCTAAACCTGATAATAAAATTGCAGCATCACTATCTGCTTGCCATCCGTTCATTTCAGCGAATAAACCTTCTAATTCTCCGGCTTTTATTCCATCAGCTTCTGTAAAATCTTCTTTCATGTAAATTGCATTTTTTTCTTGCATAATACTATATAATCTTGTATTACCCATGATGACAGTTTCTAAAACATCATATTCATCATATTCATGGTGATTTTGTTTTAATATACTCATTCTATCGTATTTACCAATAGAAACATCTCCTGTAGTAGGTTCAATAACACCTGATAAAATTTTTAAAAATGTTGATTTACCTGCTCCATTTGCTCCTATTAATCCATAACAATTATTACTATTAAATTCTAAATTTACTTGGTCAAACAATGTACGTGTTCCAAAACGTAAACTTAAATTACTTACTTTTAACATAAGTATCCCTCCAAACTAATTAATTGTATCACAAATTGTATATTTTTAAAAGAAAAAAAGAACATTTAGTTCTTAATATTGCATTCCCCAAACAACTAAATGTTTAGCTTCTTTACCACAAACTACACATTTCCCTGTAAGTAGTTTTTCATCTTCTAAAATACATCTTGATTTAGTACCGTTTATGTTTTTTATTTTTAATTCACATTCGCTACAACCACACCAATCTGCTTTTACAAATCCTGGTTTATTTGCCATAATATTTTCTATTTCTTCATATGTTGAAGCTGTATATGTTAATTCTTCTTTTCTTAAATTAGCTTTATATAATAAATTTGTTTGAATATCATCCATTAAATTATTGATGTATTCTAAATTAAAATCGTCTTTATTGATAACATATTTTTCGCTTGTATCTCTTCTTGCTATAGTAATTTTTCCTTCTTTTAAGTCTCTTGCCCCTACTTCTATTCTAATAGGAATTCCATTTACTTCTGCTTCTGCAAATTTAAATCCTGGTGACTTTTCAGCATTATCTACATAATATGTAACTTTATCTTCTAACATTGAGGTAATGTTTTCAATAACTGGATTAACTACTTCTTGATCACCTATTGGTATAATTGCAACTTGTATTGGTGCAATTTTTGGAGGTAACACTAATCCTTGATCGTCTCCATGTACCATTATTAATGCTCCAATTGCTCTTGTTGATAATCCCCAAGATGTTTGATAAGCATGTTCTAATTTATTTTCTTTATTTAAAAATTGGATTTCATATGCTTCTGCGAATTTTTGTCCGAAATAATGACTCGTAGCTGATTGTAATACAATACCATTATACATTAAAGCTTCTATTGTATAAGTATATTCTGCTCCTGCAAATTTTTCTTTTTCTGTTTTTCTACCTGTTAATACTGGTATTGCTAAATAATCTTCAAAAAAAGTTTTATATACATTTAACATGTCTATAGTTTCTTTTTGAGCCTCTTCTTTAGTTGAATGTACAGTATGTCCTTCTTGCCATAAAAATTCTCTTCCACGTAAGAATGGTCTTGTTTCTTTTTCCCAACGCATTACACTACACCATTGATTATATTTTTTAGGTAAATCTCTATATGATTTGACTGTTTCTTTATAATAATCTGAGAATAAAGTTTCACTAGTTGGTCTAATAGCTAGTCTTTCTTCTAATGTTTTTTGACCACCAATAGTTACCCATGCAACTTCAGGTGCAAAACCTTCTATTAAGTCACTTTCTTTTTGTAACATTGATTCTGGTATTAATAATGGAAAACTAACATTTTGATGTCCTGTTTTTTTAAACATTTTATTTAACTTTTCTTGGTAGCTTTCCCATATTGCAAATCCATTAGGTTCTAAAATAATAGATCCTTTTACTTTTGAATATGTTGCTAATTTAGCTGCTTTTACTATATCTGTATACCATTGAGCAAAATTAATGTCTCTACTTGTTATTGCTTTGTTTTTCATAATTTACCTCCTATATAATTACTGATAATATAATTGCTGATATTACTCCTACGATAATTCCTGCAATTACTTCTTTTGGCTCGTGTCCAATATGTTCTTTTAATTTTTTTGTTTTACCTTTTTTATTTTTAATAACTTCTGCTGATAATTTATTAATAGTTACAGCTTGTTTTTCTGATTCTAATCTAACTCCTACTGCATCTACTATTACAATAAATGTAAATAAAATAGATAATGCAAATATAGATGAATTAAATCCTTGCTCTATTCCTATAATGGTAGCAAGCGACATTGATGTTGAAGTATGAGTTGATGGCATTCCACCATATCCATTTAAAAATCTTTTTAAATCAAACTTTTTTGTTTGAATCATCTCTATTATTGTTTTTAATAATTGTGTTATAAATAAAGTAATTACGGGAACTACTAAAAATATATATTCGTTTAAAAAATCCATTGTACACTACACCTTCCCTAACAAAATTATACCATAAAAAATAATTAGTTATGCACTAATTTGCATTTTTTTTACAATATGTTATAATATACCACATTCAAGGGGGAATATTATGGAAAAGTTAGTAATTTATAAAGGAATTTATACGTTAAAAGATGATTTAGCTAAAGATAAATATAGTAAGATTAAACAAAATAGTAATTTAGAAATACGTAATGGTATAATAGCAAAAGGTAATTTAGTTTCTAATAGAAATAATAAGTGGTTATCATTAAATGGAGATGCTGTTTATTTTAAACATTTATCAGATAAGAAAATATTAAATGAATTAATAGGTGCTAAAATAACTAGAGAATTTGGTTTAAGAACACCGGTTTATAAAGTATCACAATATAAAGAAAAATTAGGTGTTGCATCTTTTGATTTTAAAGTTCCTGGTACATACTATTTTAATAATCCAGAGTTTGAAATAGTATATGATTATAAGTTTGCTATTGACTTAATTAGAGAAATGGTTAATACTAAAACTGAAGCTGATAATATTTTAAAAGATTTAATTTCATTAACTGTAAGTGATTTTTATAGAGGTGAAACAGATAGACATACATATAACATTTGTTTTGAAGAAACTAAAAACATGTCATTAGCACCTGTATTTGATTTTGAAAATTCTTTTGAAGGAAGTAATGCTATGCATAATGATATATTATCATTTGATATAACTGATACTTCTAGAACTAATGAGTTATATAAGTTTATTAAAAAATATCCATTTATGAAAGAACAATTATTAAAAATATTAAATATAGATTTAAATGAAATTTTAACAAGTGTTGAAATAGAGCATAATTTAGAAATACACGATAGCTTAAAAAATAGTTATTTAAAACAAGATTCTGAGAAAAAACAATTAGTTAAAACATTTTTAAAACAAAAATAAGAAGTGATTATTCACTTCTTTTTTTATTAAAATCCACTTCTTTTAAATTGTTTTTCTAATTCTTCTTTAGTGTATAAAACAATTGTTGGTCTTCCGTGTGGACAGTTAAATGGATTATCACATTTACTTAAATCTTTTATTAGGTATTCCATTTCTTCTATAGTTACATGGGTATTACCTTTTATACTTATTTTACAAGCTAATTGCGCAGCTAAATGATCATTTAATTTAGCTAAGTCAAAACTTTTTTCTTTTTCTAAAATAACTTCTATTATTTTTTTTATTTGTAATTCTTCATATCCTTTTGTTAACCATAAAGGATGTGTTTTTATAATTACAGAATTTATTCCAAATTCTTCTATATCAAATCCATATTTTTTTATTAAATCAAAGTGTTGTTTTAAAATAATAAATTCGTTATTTGTTAGTTCAATAGTAATAGGTACTATTAATTGAGTATGTTTGTTATCTGGATTACTTAACTTATTTAAATATATTTCATAATTAACTCTTTCTTTAGCCGCATGTTGATCTATTAAATACATTCCGTTTTCGTTTTGACAAACTATATATGTCCCATGAATTAATCCGATTGGATATAAAAGTGGTAATCTAACTTTTTCGCAAACTGGTTCATTATATTCTAAAGTTTCTTCTATAGTTTTATTATCACTTACAAATAAATCTTCATTAATTACTACATTTTCACTTTCGTATGAAAAATCAAATTTTTGTTCTTCATATACATTAGGTTTTTCTGTAAATGTATATGTTTTTGAATCTTCAATTTTTGGTATTAAAGTTTTTTTATCTAGTTTATTTTTTATTAAATTTTCAATTAAATATAGTAATTCATCCATTTTAGAAAATTTAATATCTTGTTTAGTTGGATGAATATTTACATCTATTAAAGAAGGATCTACTGTTATATTTAATACTACTATAGGATATCTATTTGATGGTTTATAATTATTATAACTATCGTTTATTACTCTATTTAAATCTTGGTTTCTAACTATTCTACCATTTACTAAAGTAATCATACTATTTTTGTTTGATTTATTTACTTCTGGCAGTGAGATAAAGCCAGATACAGTATAATCTTCATTTTCACCATTAATTTCTAACATTTTTTTAGCAGTTTGCATTCCAAATACACTGCTAATAGTTTTAAGTAAATTATTAGACCCATCTGTATTTAATAAAGTTTGATTATTATTTGTTAATTTAAATTTAATATGTGGTTTAGATAAAGCTAGTTTATTTATATAATCAGTTATACTAGATAACTCTGTATATAAACTTTTCATATGTTTTAATCTAGCTGGTGTATTATAAAACAGATTAGAAACACTTATACTTGTTCCTTTTCTTGCTTCACTATTTTCTACACTTACTAAAATTCCGCCTTCAATTATTACTTTAGTACCTATATCTTTATTACATGTATTTAATTCTACTTTAGAAACTGATGCAATCGAAGATAATGCTTCTCCTCTAAATCCTAAAGTATTGATTCTATATAAATCAGCTTCATCTATTAATTTAGAAGTAGCGTGTCTATTAAAAGCCATTATAGCGTCTTCTTTATCCATACCAGTACCATTATCAGATATTTTGATAAGTTGTGTTCCTGCTTCAATTAAATCTATATGTATTTCAGTAGAGGATGCATCTATACTATTTTCTACTAATTCTTTTACAACTGATGCGCATCTTTCTACTACTTCACCTGCTGCTATTTTATTAGCAAGTATTGTATCCATTTGTTTTATAATAGCCATTTTCATCACCTAATATATATTTTATCATATAAAAAAAGAAAACTAAATGTTTTCTTATTTATTACTATCAATAAAGTTAATAATTTCTTCTTCTGGCATGAAACCTACATTTTTAGCTACTTCTTGCCCATTTTTAAATAAAATCATTGTTGGTATAGACATTACTCCATAAGTTTTAGCTAATGATTCATTTTCATCAATATCAACTTTTACTATTTTCACATCTTCTTTAGTTTGACTTAAATTTTCTAAAATAGGTCCTAACATTTTACAAGGTCCACACCAGTTTGCGAAAAAGTCTACTAATACTAATTCTTCTTTTACATCTTCATTAAATGTTTGTTCATTTGCATAAATTATTTCCATAATTAATCCTCCTTATATTGTTCTAATAATTGTTCTATATTTGTAATTGTTATTTTATCTTGTTCTACTAATTTTTCTACTGAATTTGTTGATATAATATTGTATTTCAATAATAATTCTAAGGTATCTCTATTAAACTGTTCTGTAGATGTTCCGTTTTCATATTTATCTTTTAATATTTCAAATTCTTCTAATACGACTATTGTATCTTCCATTGCGTTAGATAAAATTGGTGTTGAATTTAATATATCGTTTTTAAATTGTGATTGTTCTAATCCTTCAAAATTAACCATTGGTAGACTTACAACATATAGGAAAATAAATACGAATATAAATGATTCTATTGCTCCTACTATTGCACCTAATATTTTAGAAGGTATTCCTAAAATAATTGTAAAATTTAATATTTTTTCAAATATTGTTGATATACTTAACACTAACCTAAATATAACCATTAATACACTAAATACCACGATAAATGCTAGTACTTCATATATTATTATATTTATTGAGCTAACTCCTTTTAAAGCCCCTCCAAAATCGAAAAATGGCAGGTATTCATAGAAAAATACTGAAACGTAATTTTTTAGCATGAATGATAGTACTATTACAAGTAATAATCCAACAAAACTAATTAATTGTTTTGTAAAACCATTTTTAAATCCTTGTGCTGCTCCTGCTAAAATTATTAATATTATAATTGCATCTAATATATACATAAAAATTCCTCCTATAGTAATTATATTATATTTGTTTTAAAAAATAAAGGTTTTACAATTATAGTGTTCCTACTTTACATTTTATTATACAAAAAAGATAATTACTTATCTTCTGTTTCTTTTACTATGTATATCGGTCTGTTTTTAGTTTCTAAATAATTTTTAGCTAAATATTGTCCCATTATTCCCATACAAAATAATTGTATTCCACCTATAAATAATATAATACATATAGTAGATGGCCATCCTGCAACTGGATCTCCATAAAATAAAGCTCTTATGATTACAAAAATTATTGCAACAAATGATATCATACATATAATTATTCCTGCTAATGAAGCTAATGATAATGGTGCCGTTGTAAATGATACTATTCCTTCTATTGCATATTTAAATAGTTTGAAAAATGACCATTTAGTTTCCCCTGCTACTCTTTCTATATTTTCATATTCTAACCATTTAGTTTCAAAACCAACAAAACTAAATATTCCTTTTGAATATCTATTGTATTCTTTTAAACTAAGTATTGCATCGACTACACATCTTTTCATTAATCTATAGTCTCTTGCTCCATCTACCATTTCAACTTTACTCATTTTATTAATTATTTTATAGAATTGTCTTGCAAAAAAACTTCTTATTACAGGTTCACCTTTTCTAGATACTCTTCTAGTACCTACTTGATCATATCCTTCGTTTATAATGGCATTATACATTTGTTCTAACATATGTGGTGGATCTTGTAAGTCAGCATCCATTAAAGTGACATAATCACCTTTTGAATATTCTAGTCCTGCTAACATAGCTGCTTCTTTACCAAAATTTCTTGAAAATGATACATATCTTACTCTTTTGTCTTTTTTTGCATATTTTTTTATTGTTTCTAGTGTTTTATCTTTAGAACCGTCGTTTACAAATATAAACTCAAAATCTAAATAATTCATTTGCTCAGCTGTTTTTTTTATTTCTTCATAAAAGTATGGAATAGCTTCTTCTTCATTATAACAAGAAACTATTACTGATAATAATTTTTTCATAGTCTACCTCTTCTTTATATAACATAACATTATTATAATCGAAAAACCACTTATAAGTAAAGATATATCTTTTAAAGGAGCTTTATATTCAATTTTTATATTATGATTACCTTTTTCTATATCAAAACCTATTAATCCTTCATTTACTTCTTCATAATCAATTTGCTTTCCATCTACCTTTATAATAAAGTTTTTTTCATACGGTATATTTAAAATAAATGTTGAATTTTCTAATACATTAATATTACCTTCTATAAAATCACCTTTTGTTTTTTCCATATCGGTTATAAATATATCAACTTCTTTATTTAAATTGTTTAAATCTATTGAATTTACTTTTATATTAGATATGTTATATTCACCTTTTTTAAATTTTATATATAATTCATTTGAAGTGAAATCAAAATAAAAAGTTTCATTATTATTATAATATTTCCAAGTTGATGTTGTAAGTAAATTACTTGTATTATTAATAGTTATTTCTAAATCTGATGTGGTGTTTTCTAAATCAAACGATAATGTATTTAGTGTGTTTACTTGTGTATTTATATTTACTTTTAAATAAGCATCATTAGAAGCTTTTATTTTAGTAAATTCATTATTTTTAATTATTTCAATATTGTTTTGTTCTATTATGTTAAAATTATAATCAACTTCTTTTGTTTCTATTAAATTAGTTGTCGTATCAGATAATAATGTATTATACAATTGATATTTATTATTATAATCTTTTTTTGATATTGTTTGATTGGTTGCATAACCTAAACTAGTAGCGTGAATATTTTCATATATAAAAATATCATCTATTTTAGTAATAAATTTATAAGGATTATCTAATTCATATTTAGTTATTATATATTTTTCACTCATTATTGCTTGTGATATATAATTACTACTAGAATTTGTTACAAATTGATTTCTATATTGAACATTACTTTGTAATCTATTAAAATAAAAGTCTTGATATCCTAAATTAGAAGTTGATGAATAAAGACTTGTTTTATATTCTAAATAAGGACTTACTTTATTTAGTGTTTCTAAACCTAATTGATTATTAATTTTATAATATGTTTGATCATATTCTTCTAAAAATTCTATTGCTTTTAAATACTCTTCTGTATAATTATTATAATCTTGCTTTTCAATTAAATTATCAATTTCATTTACATTTAATGTTATTAAAAATGTAGATGTAATAGTGTATAGTCCTATTATTATTTTTATATATAATTTATCTTTTTTTAATATATCTGTTAAAGATTTAGCTATTAAAATCATAATCAATGGAATAAAAGGTATTAGACTTTTTCCATTTATATACATAAATCCATTTAAGATAAAATTGAATAATGGTATAAAACCAATTAATAATATAAATATACCTAATAATTTATCTTTTAATTTAAATTTAATTATCGCATATATTATTAGTACTAAAGACATTAAACTTAATCCTAATCCATAATGTTCATACAAGAAAAAATTATTTGGCTTTAGTAATTCGATAATATTTATTGTAGTATTACTTTCTTCTCTTCCTGTAACTAATGCATAAGCTGTTGGTAGTAGTAAGCAAGCTGATATTCCAATTGCTATTAAAAATGGAATCGAGAGTTTTATACTTTTATTAATGAAATCTCTTATATCATCAAACTTATTTGTTTTATATAATCCATATATGAATAAGCATATTAGGGACCCAACACTAAAAAAATAACTAGTAAGTATTATTAAGACAATTGATATTATAAGTAACAAACTTTTATTTTTTTCTATTTTGCTATCTATTCCATAAAATCCTAATATTAAAAATGGCATATAATTTACAAACATTATATGTCTTTTCATATGAAAAATTAAAGGAGTTGCGCATATAAAAATAAAAGATGTTAATAAAGATACATATGCACTATGCTTTTTCCTAATTAAAAAATAAAGTAATATTGCACTTGTTAATATACTTATATACATAGTAATCATTACAAAATGTATTATTTCCATATTTTTAAAAAAATAAGATAACATATAAATAGGATTTAATAATCCATAATAAGCAATATTATATATATTTTGACCACTTCCTAAATTAAACATAAAATCAGGAAATAAATTATTAGTTTCATAAAATAAATTTCTAAAATATTCTATAAAAATATAGTGCTGAGCCTCAAAATCTAAAGTTGATGCAAAAAAATAATCACTTGGAGTAATTAAAAAAATTAGTAAACTTAAAGTTGCGATTAATATAATTATATTTATTATGTCTTTTTTCTTCATAGTTGTTTTCACCTAGTTAATTATAACATAATATATTTTAAATATTTTAATTATTTAAAATATATTACTTTTTATTTACATTTTATTTATCTATTTTTATATTTATGATAAAATACTTATAAGGAAGTGATTTAATGACTATATCATTTAAAGTAAGTGACAAAACAAAAGAAAAAATGGTTGAATATTTTTCGGATAAAAAAAGAGAAAAAACTCCACCTTATGCAATATTTCAAGCTAATGAAGCTGATTCAGTAATTACATTATATGAATCAGGTAAAGTAGTTTTTCAAGGTATATCTGCTGATATTGATGCTAATATGTGGAAGCAAATGGAACAAAGTTTAAATCCTTTAGCTAAAATAGATGTTAAAGATAGTTCTAAAAATGATAAAAAGGATAAAAAAATAATTGAAGTAGATCCTAAATATTATTATGCTTCTACTATTGGTTCTGATGAGGTTGGGACTGGTGATTATTTTGGACCTATTGTAGTAACAGCAAGCTTTGTTAAAAAAGAAGATATTCCTTTTTTAGAACAATTAGGTATTAAAGATTCTAAAAAATTAACTGATGAAAAAATATTAGAAATAGTTCCTTCTATTATTAAAAAAATTGAATATTCTTCTATTGTATTATCAAATAAAGAATATAATGATATTTATAGTGCTGATGTTAATATGAATAAAATAAAAGCTATTTTACATAATAAAGTATTGCTTAAGATGAAAGAAAAAGTTAGTAATTATGATTATATAATAGTCGATGAATTTGCAAAAGAAGCAGTTTATTATAATTATTTAAAGGAAAGTTCTAATGTTGTTAGAAATATTACTTTTTTAACTAAAGGTGAAGATAGAAATTTAGCTGTTGCTTGTTCTTCTTTAATTAGTAGATATATTTTCTTAAAAGAATTTGATAAATTAGGAGATAAATACGAAACTTTCTTGCTTAAAGGTGCTAGCGATAAAGTAGATTTATTAGGTGTTAGTTTAGTTAAAAGATATGGAATTGATATTTTAAAAGATATTTCTAAATTTAGTTTTAAAAATACTGAAAAAATAAAGAATATATTAGAAAAAGAAGATAACTAAATCTTCTTTTTTTTATGGTTCTATTACATTTATAACATATTGATTTTTTTCATATGTTATTTCTATTTCTAATGCATCTTCAAAAAGTTCATCTGTAGTTGGATTAGTTATATTTTCATCAATAAATCCACCTTCATCACTTGTACAAGTAAAGCCATCTTCATATAATTGTCCATATTTTAATCTACCTAAAGTAATTGTATTTATTTGTGTTTTATCTAAACAAGTTGAATTCATTACAATCCAGTCAGATGTTGCTTCTTCTATTTGTTTTATTTGAGCTTCATATACACCTTTTTCACTGTTTGCAAGTGATTGTGACACTATGACTAATGTAATACCTGTAATTATTCCTAAAATTATTAATACCGCTAATAATTCTATTAAAGTAAATGCTTTTTTCATATAGCCTCCTATTAAAAAATAGGTATAAAACCTATTTTGCTTCTTCTATTGCAGTAGTTGCTGCTTCTACTAAAGAACTAATAGACATAGTACATCCTGATACAGCATCAGTTTTTCCATCTTCTGATAATTCTAAGAAGTCAACTCCTTGGTTTTCAACGATAGCATCTTCTAAAGCTTTAGCTTGTTCAAACCATTCTCCTCCACCTTCGATGTTACCTAATGAAGCACTATAACCTTTCATACCGTAGTCACTACCTAATTCTTTTTTAGTAGTTAATTCACCATCTTTAGTGTAAGTTGTATCTAATTCAACTTTTGTGATCATTCCATCTTCATCTACTGTAATTTTTGCAGTTGCAGTATTTTCTTCACCACCATAAGTGTCGATTGCTTCTGCTTCGTATACACCTTCTTGGTATTCACCTTTCGTGCTTTGGCACCCTGTTGCAAATAGTACTAATGTACAAGCTAATAATATACCTAATTTTTTCATTATAAATTCCTCCTCTATTATATTTAAATTATATAATATTTTTTTTAATAATTCAATTTATTTTTGTATCTTTTTACACTTTCTTTACTGATATATCCGATTGCTAATCCTGTTACTATAGAAAAAAGTATTAAATAAGGAAAATAATAAGTAACTTTTATGTTTTTTAAAATTATGGCTGCTGCTATTATTTGACCACCACTATGAAAAACAGCGCCTATTATACTTACTCCTATAATTGATAGTTTAGTATGCTTAAATAAACTCATTGACAATATACTAAATATTGCACCTGTTAAACTAAATATAAATGAAACTCCTGTACTTCTAAGTATTCCCACTATAAATACTCTTAAAATTGATATTTTAAAGGCATCTTTAATCCCATATAAATATAAAACAAATAAAGTAATAATATTGGCTAATCCTATTTTTAAACCTGGAACTATTCCATTAAAAAACGGAATAAAGGATTCTATTAAACTAAGTATTATACTTAATGATAAAAGCATTGTTAATTGACTAAATTTTCTCATTTTTACCTACTTTACTACAGAATCTAGAGTTTCTTCGAAATCTATTTCTACTATTATTTTATTTGGAAGACAAACTATTGTTTCGTATGAATTTTCAATATATCCTTGCTTAGAACATAAATTTAGTGGACTTATTTCTTCTGCTACTTTGATTTTTCCATTACCTGCTGTAAATATTACATCACCATTATAACCTGTTACTGTATAATTTTTTTCATCTTGTTCTAAATCTATGGTTAATATTAAATCGTTTTCATAATATATTAAAGCTTTTTTGTTACCTTCATTTTCAAATGATAAAAATATTAAAGTAATAGATAAAGTTATTAAACAAATTATTAGAAAAATATCATATTTATTCATAATCTTCATATCCTTTTGTTTTAATTATGTTATCATTTATATCATAAAATATAGCTTCTGCATCAAATTGTTTTATGTATTCTAAAGATTTATCTACTGGCATTAAAAATAATATAGTAGATAAACTATCTGAAAGTGCACTATCGTTTGAAACTATTGATACACTTTTTATATATTCACTTGGATATAAAGTATCAGGAGATATTATATGATGATATACATTACCATCTATTTCATAAAATCTTTCGTATGAACCTGATGTTACTACTGCTACATTATTAGCATTTACTATAGAAAATATTTCATTATTTATAGTTGGGTCTTGTATCCCTATTTTGTAGGTAGAATCTATTTTTTCACCTGCTAATACATTACCACCAGCATTTATTATATAATTATTAATATTTTCTTCTTCTAAATATGTTTTTACAACTTGTGTTGCATATCCTTTGGCAATAGCTCCTAAATCTAAATTTACTCCTTTATTAGTTATTGTATTATTACCTTCTAAAACTAAATTAGTAATTGATGTATCTATATTTTTTAATTCATTATCATCAGGTAATACTTCATTTAGTTTTGCTTCATTCCATATATCTATTACTCCACCCATATTGATGTTTAATAAACCATCTGATAATGTATGCCAATCATATCCGTATGCTAGTAAGTCATATAATTTATTATCTATTTCATATGTACCTGTATTATTATTTATATAATTTATATTTTTTATATCACTAAACGATTCATATCTATTTGATAAAATATGATAATCCTTATAAATAGTTTCTATTTCATTTAATATTTCATCTGCTTTTGTAGCTGAATTTTCATATATTTTTATATTTATATGTGTATCCATATAAAAAAGATTTGTTTCATATTCTTCTAACTTATTATATTGCATAATAAATATTACAATTAAAGATAAAATTATAAGTGTTGTTATTACATATTTTTTCATATTATCACCTTATTAAGTATAACATAAAAAAGAAAAGTTATAAACCTAACTTTTCCTTTAATCTTTTTTCATATTCTTCTTTTAATAAGTATATATCTTTACTACTCATAAATAATAATACTGCATTTTCATATTGTAATAATTCATCTATTTTTTCTTCAGACATATATTTTCCATTTTTTAATTTATCTAAAATTAATTCGTGTGTTACTCCATCATAACCAAATTCTTCTCTATCAACGCCTATATCCATTATATAAGCAACATCTGCTAAACTCATAGCATCAGCAAATTCTTGAGCAAATTCTTTCGTTCTAGATAAAGTATGTGTTTTTAAAATAGCTACTATTTTTTTATCTGGGTATTTTTGTTTAGCTCCTTTAATAGTAACTGCTACTTCTGTTGGGTGATGAGCATAATCATCTACTGTTACTATATCTGAGATGAAGTCTTCTTTAAATCTTCTTTTAGCACTTTTATATGTTTTAAAATGTTTAGCTACTTCTTTTGCTTCTAATCTTTCATAATAACAAATTCCAATTACTGCTAATGCATTTAATAACATGTGTTTACCAAATAAAGGTAAGTCAAAATGTCCATAGTAATTACCTTCTACATATACATCAAAACTAGTTCCTGAATTTGAAAATTCTACATCTCTTGCTTGAATATCATTATTATCTTCTAACCCATAGAAAAATATAGGTTTATTGATATTCATTTTTCTTGTATACGGATCATCACCACATGCTATAACCATTTTTTCAGCACTATTAGCATATTCTTCAAAAGCATTTATAACATCATCTATATCTTTAAAATAATCAACATGATCTAACTCTATATTAGTAATAACTGCATAGTAAGGTGTATAAGCTAAAAAGTGTCTTTTCCATTCACAAGCTTCCAGTGCAAAGTATTCATTTTCTTTTTTTGCATGTCCAGTTCCATCTCCAATTAAATAGTTTGCTCCTTTTATATTATTTAATATGTGAGCAGTCATTGAAGTTGTTGTTGTTTTACCATGACATCCTGATAAAGTAATAGTTTTAAATTTTTCTGTTAACTTACCTATCATTTCTTGATATGAATATATTTTTAAACCTAATTCTTTAGCTTTTCTCACTTCGGCGTTTGTATCAGTAAAAGCATTTCCTTGAACAATTCTCATACCTTCTTTGATATTATCTTCATCAAATTCTAATATAGTAATTCCTTTTTCAATTAATGCATCTTCTGTAAAGAAATGATCTGGTTTGTCACTTCCTTGTACTTGATATCCTAATTCATGCATGATTTGAGCTAAAGCCCCCATACCTGTTCCCTTTATTCCAATAAAATGATACATATTATCTCTCCTTAATAAATTATATTCTTTATATAAAAATTATATCAAAATTATATATATATATCAATGAAATATGTAAAATTACAGTTTTTAATAATAAAAAAAGACTTACTTGTCTTTTATTTTTTATATTTTTTAGTTTTGCTATTCATGTGCGTTTTTTTAAATATTTCACTATAAATACATTTTTCAAAGTGACTATCTATTATTTCATTTCCTATTGGAAATATATTATCGATAAACATTCTTAATCTATCATACATATTTTTTGCATATCCAAATTTGATAATTGATTCTTTTAATGAACCCTCATAAATATCATAGTTACAAAACTGCATTTTTTTATTTTTAATTATTTTTTCAATGGTTTCTATAAAATGTATTTTATCTTGTTCTTCAACTAATTCTATGCTAAATAAATTTTGTCCATCATCAAATTCATAATTAAAAGTATTATTTGTATATGAAAATATTTCTTCCGATTCAATTTTATTACTAGTAATTTTTAAATAAAAAACATTGTTTGGACACCATGAATTGTTTATTTTTAATTCACAATTAATATCTTCATTTGTAATCAATACTTCTAAAAGATTTTCTTTTTTTTGTAACTCTAACTTAGTTGTTTTATTATATTCTTTAAATTCATAGTTGATAATTTCACTTATATCTTTTATTATATGCCTTTTTGAGTTTAATAATTGTTCTGTTAGTCTTTCAAAATTATGATTTTTTGTTTTGATCAATGTTTTTTTTGTAGAAATATATGTATTATATACTTCTCCATATGATAATTTTTCTTCAATATTTCCAATATATTTTTTTGCATAATTAGCTTCTATATTTCGATAGGATTCATAAAAATGGGAAAAACAATCATCCCATCCATCTATATTTGCATTAAAAAAGTTTGCTACATTTTCTTCAAATTTACTAATTTTCATAAAATCACCTAGGAAATATTATAACATAGTTTATTTTAATAACAAAGAAAAAAACAAACTATTAGTTTGTTTATTCTTTATATTCAAATTCGAAGTCTAATATACGAACAGTTTCTCCTTCTTGAGCACCTAATTCTCTTAGTTTAGCATCTACTCCTAATTTTCTTAATTTAGTTGTAAAACGCATTACTGCTTCATCTGTTGTAAATTTAGTCATTTTTAATAATTTTTCAATTTTTTCTCCAGTAACATTCCATTCATTATTATTTCTATAAATTTTAAATGGTTCTTCTTCTTTAAATTGATATAAAATATGACTTTCAAATTTTTCTTCTTCATATAATGGTTGCTTTTCAATTTTATCTAACATATCTGCTAATGTATTAATAACCGGTTCTAATCCTTGTTTTGTTATTGCAGATATTGGATATATTGGTAAATCTACTACTGACTTGAATTTTTCTAAATTTTCTTGGGCAGATTCCATATCCATTTTGTTTGCTACGATAATCATTGGTTTTTTCATTATTAATTCATTAAAACTTCTAAGTTCATTATTAATAGTTTCAAAGTCTTCTAAAGGATCTCTTCCTTCAAATGCTGACATATCAATAATATGAGCTATTACTCTAGTTCTTTCAATATGTTTTAAAAACTTATCTCCTAAACCTTCTCCTAATGATGCACCTTTTATTAATCCTGGTAAATCCGCTACAACAAATGATCTATTACCATTTGCGCGAACTACTCCTAAGTTAGGTGATAATGTAGTAAAGTGATATGCTGCAATTTTAGGTTTTGATGCTGATATTGAAGATATTAATGTTGATTTACCTACACTTGGCATTCCAACCAATCCAACGTCTGCTAAAAGTTTTAATTCGATTTTAACTTTTTTAACTTCTCCCGGTTCTCCATTTTCTGCATAACTTGGTGCTGGATTTGCACGTGTTGCAAAGGCAATATTTCCTCTACCTCCACGTCCACCGAAAGCAACTACTGATTCTTCACCTTTTTTAGTTAAATCAGCTATTACTAATCCTGTGTCTGCATCTGTTACAACAGTTCCTAAAGGTACTGGAATGATTACATCAGTGGCATTTTTACCATGCATTCCTTTACCTAAACCATTGTCTCCTTTTTTACCTTTAATGATTTTTTTAAGTCTTAAATCTATTAATGTATTTAATCCTTCATCTACTTTAAAAATAATGTTAGAACCCTTTCCTCCATTACCTCCGAAAGGACCTCCCATTTCAATATACTTTTCACGACGGAAGGCCATACAACCATTTCCACCATCTCCTGCATATAATTCTACTACAACTTCATCTATAAACATGAAATCACCTCTTTTCTAATACATTATACACTAAAATGCTTAAATTAAAAAGCAAAAACAATAAAAAAAGAAAACATTATTTGTTTTCTTAATATGTTTTAGAACTTACTGTTTTATCAACGATTCTTCTTGCTTCACCTTCACTAAAAGGTTTTGATAACATATCTACAATACCATAACCAAAAGCGCGAGCAATTGTGTCTTTTGAATCATCTCCAGTAATTATTGATACAGGGATTTTTGGAAATAAATTATTTTCTTTAAAGAAATTTAATACCCCAAAACCATCACATACTGGCATATTTAAATCTAATAATAAACAAGCTATTTGTCCTTCATTTGCAGTTGCTATATAATCAAGTACTTGCTTACCATCTTCTGCAGTTATTACTTCATATTCTTCATCAAATATTTTTTTAGAAAAATTTCTAATTAAGTTAGAATCATCTGCTATTAGTAATATTTTTTTACCAGTTGATTCTTTTGCAAGTGATTCACCACTTATATATTTAGTTACTAAAGTAGATACTCTGTTAGCTTCTTGCATTAGAGCATCGAAATTTTCATAAACATAAGATAAGTTTGATTCTTTTGCTTTTAATTCATGTTCGTATGCTATTTCTGCTAAAGTTTCAAATCCTAAATATCTCGCATCACTTTTTAATGAATGTACTAAAATTGCATAATTAGCTAAATCTGCTAATTCTTTATATTTTAATATATTTGCTATTTTTTCTTTTACAGCATTATGAAAATCTATTAACGTTTCGTTATACATTTCCATATCTCCTAATATTTCTAAACTTTTTTCAATATTTACTCCATTTGATAATAATAAATTTATATCTTTCATTGTTTCCCACCTTTATTAATTAGTCTATAAAGCACTTACTTTACTCTACTATATTAATAATACAATAAATTTTATTATAATTCAATGATTTTCATTAAAAAGTAATAAAAAAAAAAGATAATTTCTTATCTTTCTAAATAAATACTTACTTGTTTTTTATCTCTACCAACACGTTCAAATTTAACGTATCCAGCAACTTTTGCATATAAAGTATCATCAGATCCGATACCTACATTAGTTCCAGGATGAATTTTAGTTCCACGTTGACGGTATAGAATTGATCCACCTGATACGTATTCACCATCAGCAGCTTTTGCTCCTAATCTTTTAGAAATTGAGTCACGTCCATTTTTTGTAGACCCTTGTCCTTTTTTATGGGCGAATAACTGTATATTTAATTCTAAAAATTTTACCATGAGAAGCACCTCCTTATTTCATTTTTACCGATATATTTTTTTTATATTGTTTTTCTAATTCTACTAGTAAACTAATCATGTTTTCTAATAGTACTAAAGTTTCATTAGAACTTTCTAATATTTTAATTTGCATAAATCCATCATTAGATACAACATCTATAGATTTATCATTAAAGCGTAACATAGCATTTACAGTAGTTATTGCAATACTAGAAACACTAGCACAAACAATGTCTCTACCAAATTCACCTGCACTAGCATGTCCTTTGATAGTAATACATTTGTCTTCTACTACAACTTTAACCATTATGCAGCAATTTTAGTAATTTCAACTTTAGTATATGGTTGACGATGTCCTTGTGTTTTTCTGTATTTTTTCTTTGCATGATATTTATACACAATTATTTTCTTTTGTTTTCCGTGTTTGTCAACTTTCCCTGTAACTTTAGCACCCTCTACAAGTGGAGCTCCTACAGTGTTGTTAACCATTAACACTTTATCAAAAGTAATAGTACTTCCTGCTTCAGTATCTAATTTTTCTACATAAATTACAGATCCTTCTTCAACTAGGTATTGTTTTCCACCAGTTTCGATAATAGCTTTCATATTTAACCTCCTTTAGTTTTTTTAGTCTAAGACTCGCCGTTAAGGTAACTTAATAGTTTTTCGAATTAACCTTTTCGGTGCGGTTGTAGCGCTTTTATTGAGGCCCTACACAATTAAAGATTTTATCATAAAATGAGTTATAAGTCAAACTTTTTTCTTAAAATTTCTTTTTCTGTTACATATTTATTTTCAATTAAAAATAAATGTTTATAATCTCTTTTCATATCGAATTCTTTATTATTAATTATTTTAGTTTTTTTAAAATTAAATTTATATAAATATCGTTCAAATAAAAATTTATTAAATATATTTTTTATGTTTCTATGTTCTTTTATTAAAGTATATAAAAGTGATAAAAGTGTTAATATTATAAATAAATTAAAATCAATAAATATAAACATCATTATAATTAAATAAGATATATATATACTTAGTTTAAAACTTAATTTAAAGGGCATTAAGACATTAAATACTATATTTAATACTCTTGAACCATCTAAAGGATAAATTGGCAGTAAATTAAACATGAATAGCAAATTACTATATGTAAATACTAAAGTATCTTTTGTTATATAATATATTGCAAAACTAGCTAATAGTTGAAATATTGGTCCTGCTATTATAATTAAAAATTCTTCTTTTAATGGTTTATTAATAAGTTCATTAAATATAACAACACCACCAAATGGCAATATTTTAATACTTTTTATATTCCATTTAAATATATATGCTACTAACACATGACCTAATTCATGAATTAATATTAAACTAAAAAAAATAACATAGTTATAAAAATAACCTGTTATTATAAATATAATAGATGCTATGTAAAAAAATATATGAAAGTTTAGTTTATCTAATATAAGTTTTATAATCAATTACCTTCCCATCATCTTTAAAAGTTAAATATAAATTATTTTCAATTGCTTCTCCTAAAAAACTTCCTTTTTCAATATAATCATACATTTTAACATTTAAATTAGTAATATTAGAATACCAAGTTTCTATACCGTTAACTTGTTCTACTATTACAGTTTCACCATATCCTTCTTTTTCACCTATAAATATAACCATTCCATTTTCTAAAACCGGAACTAAATAATTACTATCAACTATTAATTTAACACCGTCTAAGTAAATAGATGTATCATTATAAACTAAAGTTTCTTCAAATACTTGTTGTTCTGTTTCTAAGTTTATTGGTAATATATCATTAAAATATTTTTTATAAATTTCATTTACTTGAACAAAAGAGAAATTTTTTTCAAAAACTAAAGAATAAAAATTAGTTTTAAATTGTTCATTTGATTTTAACATAGTTAAAATAAATAAAGTAAATAATACAACTACTAATACTTTATTTATATATTTTAATATTTTATTTTTTATGTTTTCTTTTTTATTCTTTTTAATTTCTTTTTTTATTTTCGTTAATGAAATATTATCCATATAATCACCTTACTAATTATATGTTATTTTATTTTTTTTTATGATTAAATAATATATTATATTAATTGGAAGTATTGTTATAAATGTAATTATATTAATATTTGTATATCCTAAAAATATTAAGAATAATGAATAGATTGCTTTATTTAGTAAAATTAATATAATAACTTTTTTTAAATTAAGTTTTCCTTTATATATTTGATAAAGTATTAAATTTATAAAGGTATGTATTAATATTTTAGATGATATCAAATCATATATTAAACTATAAAATATTATTTCTTTTGTTGATCTTTTTTTATTTAATAAAGTAATAAATACAAATAAAGGTGTTATGAAAAAATTGTTTAATGTATAACTTTTTAAAATTATTTCTAATATAAAAGATATAATCATTTAGTCATTACCAAAACATATTTTAAATTTAAAAAATTTACATCTGATTTTACTTCGATTGTATTATCAACTAAAAAAGAATCATAATTAATACTTTCAACTGTACCGACTAGTATGCCTTGTTCTATATTATTTGAATATCCTGTTTTAATTATATCTCCTACTGTGATATTTCCTGTTATATTAGTTACTAAAAAAGAATTTTTGATATCATTATATCCTACTAGCAGTCCATAGTTACCATTTATTTCTATAGATATTTTATTTTCATAATATTCATTTGTTATTAAAAGTACGTTACTATAATTTTTACCTACTTCTGTTATTACTCCTACTAGTGAATTATTACTTATTACAGCGTCTCCTACATTTATTGAATTATTACTACCTTTATTTATTACTATTTCATTAAAATAATTATCTCTATTTATAATAACGGCAGGTACATATTCTAAGTTTTTTGATATTTCTATTATTTCTTTTAAAGTTTTTATTTCTTCTAAGGAAGAATCATATAAACTTTTTAACAAATCATATTCCATTTCTTCTTTATTATTTAATATAGAAAATGGCGAATATATAATATTTTTTATTCCACTTAAATTTATGTTTATATATAAATTTATTAAAACTATTATAAAAAATGATATGCCTATATAAATAATTTTTTTATTTTTTTTCATAAATCACCTAAATCATTATTTTCATACATACTATAGTATTTAGTATTTCCAATTATAATATGATCTATAACAGGTATTCCTAATATTTTTGAATTTTGTATTAACAAAGAAGTAATATTTAAATCTTCTTTTGAAGGTAGTACATTATTAGTTGGATGATTATGAACACATATTATAAAAGAAGCACTGAGTAAGTAAGCTTCTTTAAATATTTCTCTTGGATGCACTAAACTTTTGTTAATTGTACCTATAAATAAAAGTTTATCTTTTATTATTTTTTTTGCATTGTCTAAATATATACAATAAAAATATTCTTGCTTTTTATTACCTATTATATCCTTATAGTAATTAAATACTATTTCTGGATTATTAAATGTTATGTTTTTAATGTTATTTATGCTTTTGTTTATTCTTTTACCTAATTCTATTGCAGCTATTATAGTTGCAGCTTTGACTTGTCCTATTCCATCTATTTTAATTAAGGTGTTTATATTTATATCACTTAATTCATTTATATTATCAATATCTTTTAATATTTTTAAAGCTAAATCTTTTGATGAATATTTTGTAGTTCCTGTTTTTATTAATATTGCTAGTAACTCTTCAGTTGATAAATTTTTTGCATTTTCATTTATTAACCTTTCTATAGGTCTTTCATTTAGTGGTAAATCTTTTATTTTATTCAGTTATAACCAACTCCTCGTATTTAGCAAGTATTTGCGAACATATTGCTTTTATTGTATTAATATCATCAGTTCCTTCTAATAATGCATCATATTGATCGATTATGTTTTTAAATGATTCATTATCAAGAGTAAATTCTTTTACATATATATCATACCCTAAAGAATTGAAATATCCTTTTAATTTATCTATATTTTCCTCTTGTTTTGTTATTGCTAAATATACATAATACATACCATCAACTTCACTGTAAATATAATAATGTTCATTATTTAAGTTTTGTTCCATATTTTCTTTTGTTGAATATACTCCTACTTGTAAAAAATATAATTTATATTCTTCTGAAAACACTGAATATAAATTCTGTTTATCTGGATATTGGTTTAATATAAAATAACCACACACACTTCCAATAAAAACTGCTACCATAATAGGAAAAATTAATTTTTTCATCTTCATCACCTATTATATTTTATCTTATGAATTTATCATATTTTGTCGAAAAAAAAGGAAGCCATAATCCTATGTGCTTCCAGCGCATTATTTCTAATACAATACATTATATGCATCATTTTAAAAATAATTACATCATATCTTCCATTTTGTTACTAACTTTTTTCAAAGTTTTTTCTTTGGAATTTTCCATTTTTTCCATTAATGTATGGTTATATTTTTGATATGCCATAAGCATTGCTGCTCCTGTTGCCATTAATGCGATATCTCTTGTATGTTTCATAATATCACCTCTTTTGAAAAAATATGATTTGTATATATAATATACTTTTATATAATGTGTTTATTTTTTTAAATTATACTTAATAAATTTTGTTTTAAAGAAGTTTTTCTATCTAATGTTATATTTGAAGATACTGCATTATAAAATGCACGTGAATCTCCTATTATAATTAGTTTTTTCTTCGCTCTAGTTACAGCTGTATATATTAGTTTTTTATATAGCATGCGATTATACGTTAAAGACATAGGAAGAATAACTAGTTCAAATTCAGATCCTTGTGATTTATGAATACTTATTATAAAACCATGTTTTAATTTATGAAAATCACTTGGTAAAAATTTAACTAAATTACCATCAAAATTAACATATATTTCATTTTTCTTACTATCTGATTCAAAATCACATTTAATATATTCAATTATTCCTATATCACCATTAAATACATTTTCATCTGGCATATTTACTAATAATAAAATTTTATCGTTTTCTCTAAAAATAATATCCGAAAATTTAATTTCTTTTTTTATATTATCTTTTTTATTAAATACATCTTGTAATGTTTTATTTAAATTATCAATTCCGTTTTGAGTTGCATACATAGGTGCCATTAATTGGACTCTTTTGTATGAATAATTTTTATCTACTAATTGATTACATAAATTTTTTAAATTATTTTCAATTGAATTACTATTACATTCTAAATAAGTAAAATCAATTGTTTTTAAGTTTAAATCTATATGTTCACTATCATTTATACTTTTAGCTAAAACTGGTATATATGATTCTTTGTCTTGTCTATATAATAAATTCAAATGAATAGTATCTATACAGTCACTTTCTATTAAATCTTTTAATACTTGTCCTGGTCCTACTGATGGTAATTGATTAAAATCTCCTACTATTACTAATTTTATATTTTTAGTTAATCCATCTAATAATGATTTAAATAAATTTATATCTATCATTGATGCTTCATCTACTATTATTAAATGGCTAAAGTCTTTATTATATTCATTAACAGCAAATGAATTTAGTTCTTTATTCCATTTTAAGAACCTATGAATGGTAGTTGCTGGTAAGTTAGTTGCTTCACTCATTCTTTTGCTTGCTCTTCCTGTTGGTGCTAATAAGGCAATATTTTTAACTAATGTTTCATAGTTATATTTATTTATTAGTTGGTATGCTTCTGTTATTGCTTTTATTATAGTCGTTTTTCCTGTTCCTGGTCCACCTGTTATAATAGTTATATTATTTTCTAATGCTTTTACAATTGCTTTTTTTTGTTGGCAATCATAAATAATTCCATTACTTACTTCCATAGATTCTAAAGTTTTAGTTAAATCTTTTATTTTTTTATCTGGTTTTGTACTTAAATACATTAAGTCATGTGCTACTGTTTGTTCTGCTAAATATATTTCTGATAAATAATATTTTTCTTCTATCTCTACTATTTTTGCTTCAAAAGTTAATTCTGTTAAGTATTCTAAAAATATTTGTGTATCTAATTCTATTTTTAAATACTTATATACTTTGTCATATATTTCTTCTTTATAAAAGTATGTATCTCCATTTAACATTAACTCTTTTATTATGTATATTATTAGTGCTTTTATTCTTCTTTCATCGTCTTTTTCTAAATGCATAGTATCTGCTATTTGATCTACTTTAGTAAATGATATATCTTCTATATCGTCTAATAATTTATATATATTATTTTCAATATTATTTATAGTTAAATCATGATATTTATTATATATCTTTAAACTATCTTTCATATTAAATCCTAGTTCTGTTAAATATACTATTGTTTTATGACTTTCTTCATATTTTACTAATGTGTCATATATTAAATCAGCTTTTTTCTTTGACATTTTAGGCACTAATAATAAGTTAGATTTATTTTGTAATATTATATCTAATGTATCATTTCCAAATTTATTTACTATTTTTTTTGCTAAAGCTTCTCCTACACCTTGGAATAAATCACTTGCCAAAAATTCTACTATTCCTTCTTTATCATTAGGTTTTATTCTTTCGTATTTTTTTACTTCAAATTGAAATCCATATTTAGGATGTTCTAAAGTGTTTCCATATAATACATATGAGTCATCTTTATTTAAATCATTAAAATATCCAGTTACGGTTATTGTTTTATCTGTAAAATCTATTAATTCTTCTATATCAGTTTCAATTACTTTAAATATTGCTATCATAAAGCCTTTATCTGATTCAAATATGCTTCTTCTATATTTTGCTTTTACGTATTCTTGCATATATATCACCTTATTTATTATAGCATAAAAAAAGGTATTTTATTTACCTTTTATAATTTTGTTGGCTTTGTATCAAAACCTAGTATTAAACTTTTATCATTTTCATAAACTTGATAGTTTTTAAATTTTTCTATTGGAGTAATCGGCACTGGCATATTTTCAATTTCTTCTTTTAATTCATTAAATTGTTTTAAAGTTACAACATTATATGCCATTAATATAGCAGTAACAACTGCCACAATTTTTCTCCATAATGGTCTTTTTGTTATAAATTTTTCAGATGCAGCTAATATTTCTTTTATTGTTTTAACAACTTGAATATCTGTATAATTTATTTCTTCATATAATAAATTATATATTTTAGTTAAATCATTATTATTTTTACTTTCATATACTTTTAATAATGTATTTAAAATATAAATATTTTCAATTGTTTCTTGCTTTAATAATATATAATCACTTTTAGTGATTTTTTTTGAGTAAAAACTAATTAAATATTCTAAGTGATCAATATTTTTAATTTGCATTACTTACTAAGACCTAATATTTTAGCTTCTTCTGATATTTCTTGCATTTCGTTTATACTGTTTTGATTGTATACTTCTAATTCTTCTAAATAATTTTTAAAGTTTAATCTTGATTCATCAGCAAATTTAATCGAAATTCCTAATACAATAACTAATAACAATGCAAATTTTAAGTCTGATTTAAATGTAGTGTATTCATCAGCATAAGTTTTATCTTCAGATATTTTTTCTGAATAAACAGTATTAGCTTTTTCTAATAATTCTTTTAATAATTGTTGTTTTTCTTTTTCGTTTAATTTTTTTATTTGTTTTAATATTTTAAATCTTATTTGATTATAGTTTTTACTATTAAGATTTTGTTTTTCTTTTATCATTAATAAAGTACAAAGTTTTACTAAATTTTTTTCTGGCATTTCGTTTAATAAAAAGTTTTGTTTAAATAATATTGTTTTTTGTTGTTTAATTATTTCTGTATTTAATATTTTTAAATTTTTCATATATTTCTCCCTTTTTTGTGTATATGTATTATATATCATATATGATTTTTGTCAAGAAAAAGATATATTATTTTAATATACCTTCTAAATGAGTTATTTTATTTTCAGTTATAATAACTTCTTTTATTTCATTTTTAAAGTTTTCTCCTTCAAAATGAACTAATAAGTAATTACCTGTATGCCCTATATTAATTCCATCTTTATGTGATTCGACTAATACTTTATTAGTTTGATTAATAAATTTATTTTGATAAGTACTTTCTAAGTGATCTGATAGTTTTAATAATTTTTTTACTCTATCTTTTTTAGTTTCATCATCTACATGATTTGTCATGCTATCTGCTTTTGTTCCTTTTCTAGTTGAAAATGGAAATACATGTAGTTTTGAAAATTGTATTTCTTTTAATGTATTTATAGTTTCTTCTATATGCGCTTCTGTTTCAAAAGGATGTCCTACTATTACATCTGTTGTTATTGACATATTAGGTCTTACTTCTTTTATTTTATTTATTCTATTTATAAATTCTTGTTTATCATATTTTCTATTCATTAGTTTTAATATTTCATTTGATCCTGTTTGAATTGGAATGTGCATATGATCTACTAAAACTTCATTATTTTTAAGTAAGTTAATAAATTTATCATCTATTTCATTTATTTCAATTGAAGAAATTCTTAATCTTTTTAAATCTTTATTTTTAAGTATATCTTCTACTAAATCAGAAAAATTATAATTAGTAAATTCTGTACCATAGTTTCCTGTATGAATACCTGTTAAAACTATTTCATTATGTCCATTTTTAACTAAAGTATTTATTTCTTCTAAAGCTATTTCTTTTTGTTTGCTTCTAACATTTCCTCTTACGTAAGGAATTATACAATATGAACAAAAGTTATTGCAACCGTCTTGAATTTTTACAAATGCTCTTGTTTTATTTGAGTTATTTAATACCATATCCTCAAATTCGGTTTTTTCTAAATTAAATAATTCTATTATTTGTTGTTTTTCTTTTTTATATTGATTTATATAGTCAATTATTTTAGTTTTGTTTTTATTACCAATAATTATTGATACACCTTTTATATCTTTTATTTCATCAATACTATTTTGCGATGCGCATCCTGTTACTATAACTATTGCATTTTCATTTTTTTTAATTGCACTTTTAATTATTTTAATTGATTTTTTATGTGCTACATTTGTAACAGTACATGAGTTTATAACTACTACATCTACTTTGTTTTTACCATCAAACATATATCCATTATTTTCTAAAATATCTGTCATTACATTTGATTCATATGTATTTACTTTACATCCTAGTGTATATATCATATATTTCATATTATTCCTCCTAAAAAATAAGCCTTATGGCTTATTCTAAATTTTTTCTAAATTCAATTAGTTTTTCTAAAAATTCTTCATTTTGATTATCTTCTAAATTAATATCATCTAATACTTCAATTTCAGTTACCAGTGCATTTGTATTAATTGGGACACTTGATTCTGGTATTGATATTGATTGATAATCAATTTCTAAAACATTTTCTTTAGCATAAGTGTGTTCTCTTAATGGTATTGTTGTAACTTCATCTTCCATTTTCCCATATATAGGTGAGATAAATTCCGTATTTTTAAATTTGTTTGGCATCATTTCTTTTTCAAGTGGAGTTAGTACTTCATCTATTTTAGATAATAATGCATCTTTTTTTTCTTCTACTTCTATTTGCATAATTGGTTCATTATCATATATATCGTTTACATCAAAAGATAAATTTTCAACATAATCGTTTTCTTGTACTTCATCTAATGAAATAGCTTGCATTTTTGCTGTATTAACTAAATCAGCATAACTAATAATTGCTTTTTCTTCTTGTTCTTCTTCAAATGTTGCAATTACTGGTTTTTTATCTAAGTCTAATTCCATCTTAGATAAAACATTTTCTAATTCTGATTTAACTTCTATTTCTTCTTTAGGCTTTAAAGTTTCTAATTGTTCTTTAATTGCACTTCTATTATAGTCTGAATTTTTATTGTTAGATACTACTAATAGTATAATTGCTAAAAAACATGACAAAGCAGCTATTATTAATAGAATACTTTCATTTCCTGCTATTAAATTTGTAATATTTAAAAATACCATATAAATCACTCCATATATTGATAATTAATAATACTCATTATAAATAATGGAACTGTTTCAGCTCGCATTATTCTACTACCTAAAGTAGCCTTTATAAAACCTGAGTTTACTAATAATTGTTCTTCTTTATCTGATAGTCCACCTTCTGGTCCTATCACTAATAATATCTTATCACAATTTTTATTGTTATTCAAAGTGTTTTTTATCGAATTTTGCTTCTCTGTTGTGCTACATACTATTTTTAAGGCATTAATAGTTTCTAATTCTTTTAACTTTTTAACTGGTAAAATCTCTGGTATTTTTGTTCGCTTTGATTGCTCAGCAGCTTCCTTACAAATTTTAGTCCAGCGTTGTAATTTTTTTTCTTCTTTCTTAAAATCTATTTTAATTACACTGCGTTCTGTAATTATTGGAATAAATTTATCGACTCCAAGCTCTGTTGCTTTTTGGAAAATGTAGTCTAATTTTTGTTCTTTTAATAGTGGTATAGCAAGTATTATTTCAGTAGGTAATGATACCTCATTTATACCTTCTTTTTCTATTTTAAATTTTATTTCATTATTTACATTCTCTATACAACATATATACACTTTTTCTTCGTAAACTATTTCTAATTTTTCTTTTTCTTTTTGTCTCATAACTTTAGTAATATGAAATATATCATCTTTATCTAAAAATAAATATTCTGCTTCTTTTTTATTTGAAAAATATCTTTGCATAAATACCTCCTATTTATAGTTTTTTAAAAACTCATATAAATTAAAAGCTACTTCTTTTGGTAGTATTTCTTCTAATTGTTTTATTGTCAATTCTTTTAATTTTGTTATTGTTTTGTACTTTTTTAATAATTCTTCTTTCCTTTTAGAACCTACTCCTACTACATTATCTAATACACTTTCTAAAGACCCTTTACTTCTTAATTGTTTATGATAATTAATAGTAAAGTTATGTACTTCATCTTGCATTCTTTCTAAATAGTAAAATATATTATCTGTTTTATTTATTTTTATTTCTTCTAAAGGATTATTCGCTAGTAAGCATTCAGTAGTATGTTTTTTATCCTTTTTTAAACCTACTACAGGAATATTTAAGTTAAGTTGATTAATTACTTCTCTTGCTATATTAATCTGCCCTATACCACCGTCTACTATAATTAAATCAGGTCTTTCTAATTTATCTTTTAATACTTTAAAATATCTTCTATATATTACTTCTCTCATCGTTCCATAATCATCATTTTTATCTATGCTTATTTTAAATTTACGATAATCATTTTTAGATGGCTTTCCATTTTTAAAAACAACCATCCCTGATACATTAAAACTTCCGAATAAATTTGAATTATCAAATATTTCTATTCTATCTAATTTTTTTAAATTTAAAATATTTTTTAATTGTTCATTAGCCTCTATTGTTTTATCTTCATCTTTTTTAATTAGTTCGAATTTCTCTTCTAAGTTAATAAAAGCATTATCATTTGCCATTTCTATTATTTTTTTCTTTTCACCTTTTATAGGAGCTTTAACACTTATTTTGAAATAATCTTCTAAAAGATTTGTATCTACTATATCAGGTGCTAATATTTCTTTTGGTAGTATTATATCTTTTTGATAAAATTTAGCGATATAACGGGTTAATTCTTCTTCTATTTCATCTATTAAAGGAAATATAGTGGAATGTCTTTCAATTATTTTTCCGTTTCTTACAAAAAATACTTGCACTGCCATATAACCTTTTTTAACTGCATAACCAAATATATCACGATCTACTAAATCTTTTATTTCTACTGTTTGTTTAGTTAAAGTAATATTAATTTGTTCTAATAGTTCTTTTAATTCTAATGCTTTTTCAAAGTTAAGTTTATCACTTTCTTCTTGCATTTCATTATTTATACGTTCTGCTATAAATTTAGCATCACCTTTTAAAAATCTAATTATTTCCTCTTCCATATTTTTAATTGTTTGAGGTTGAATTTCAAATGCACAATAGCCTAAGCATTGTTTTATATGGTAGTATAAACATGGTTTTTTTTGATAAGTTCTACACTTTCTTAAAGGATATATCCTATTAAGTAAATTAACAGTGTTTCTAGCGGCTGTTGTGTTAGGATAAGGTCCAAATAGTCTATTAGTGTTTTTTTTCTTATTTATGCTTCTAACTACAGTTAATCTAGGCACTAATTCTTTAGTTAATTCAATATATGGATATGTTTTATCATCTCTAAATAATATATTATATTTAGGGTCATGTTTCTTTATTAAGTTGAGTTCTAAAATTAAAGATTCAGTTTCACTCGCTACAACTACATATTCAAAGTCAGTTATTTCAGACACTAATTTAGCTGTTTTTCCTGTGTGCTGATTTCTAAAGTATGATGTCACTCTATTTTTTAATTTTTTAGCTTTACCTACATAAATGATTATTCCATCACTATTTTTCATTAAATAGCATCCGGGTTTATTTGGTAGTAAACTTAATTTTTTATTTATGGCATCCTGTATCACTTAAATCCCCCTTTAACACTATTAAATTAGATATAATCATTATTGTTTCATTAAATATACCTATATATGATTTTGAATAAAAGTTATACACTATCCATAATAATGAACATAGAATAAAACTTTGAACTATAGATTTTTTATTTCCATAAAAAGAAGTTATTGTATATATTAAAACTGCTAATATAGGTAATAAACTAATTAGTCCATCATATATCAAAATACCAATTATTGTATATACTAGAACAAATAGTATGAAAGTAATATTACTACTTAATATTTTATATTTATCTTTATAAGAAAATATTGCTGATCTAATAATATTTACAATACTTATTATAGTCCCTGATAAGGCATTTAAATAGTAATAGTGAACTGTATAAAATATATGAGCAAATATTTGCAAAAATAAAATCTTTCTTTTCTTTTTTAACCAAAAAGATGATATTAAAAATAAAAAACCTATAAATCCTAAAAGTTGTATAAACACATAAATCACCTATTAAAATTATAACATAATGCAAAAAAAAAATATACCTAAGTATATTTTAATTTTATTAGTTAGCCATTTGTTTTGCTACTTCTTCAGCAAAGTTTTCTTCTTTTTTCTCGATGCCTTCACCAACTACAAAACGGATCATAGTAGTAATTTCTCCACCATTTTGTTTTACGTATTCAGCAACTGTTTCTTTGTTTACAGCTTTAATGAATACTTGGTTTTCTAAACAAACATCTTCATAATATTTTTTAACTTTACCAACTAAGATTCCTTCGATTCTATCTGCAGGTTTACCTTCGTTTAATAATTGTTCTTTGATTATTTCTTTTTCTTTTTCTAAAACATCTGTTGGAACATCTGCTGATTTAACATATGTTGGTTGCATAGCAGCCGAATGCATAGAAATTTCTTTTGCTACTTCTTCGCTTGCATCTTTAACTACAGTTAATACTGCAATTCTTCCACCCATATGAATGTAAGAACCAAATGATTCATTATCTTCTTTAGCAAATTTAGTAAATCTTCTTAAAGATAATTTTTCTCCAATTTTAGCTGTTTTATTAATAATTAAGTTTTCTACTGTATCACCATCAACTGTTAACGCTAACGCTTCTTCTACTGTAGTAACATCACTATTAATTAATACATTTAAGATTGAATCTACCATTTGTGTAAATTCTTCGTTTTTAGCAACGAAATCTGTTTCAGAGTTAACTTCTAAAATAACAGCGTTATTACCTTCAACTAATACTGCAGCCATACCTTCAGCAGCAATACGATCAGATTTTTTAGCAGCTTTAGAAATTCCTTTTTCTCTTAACCAAGTCATTGCTTCTTCTAAGTTACCATTGTTAGCTTCTAATGCTTTTTTACAATCAAGCATTCCAGCTCCAGACATTTCTCTTAAGTCTTTAATTAAACTAGCATTTATCATAATAATCTCCTTTTAAAATTAAAGATGATTTTTAAAAATCATCTTAATATATTTATTTTAAAGCATCTAATAATTCTGCTTTTTTCATTGTAGAACTACCTTCAACTTTTTTATCTTTTGCCATAACACGTAATTCTGAAACTGTTAATTTTGTTAAATCTTGGGCTTCTTTTTTAACTTCTTTAGTTTCTACTGCTTTTGGAGCTTCTTTAACTTCAGCTCTTGCAGGTCTATCTTCACGTTTTACAAATTCTCTTTTTTGAAATGGTTTAAAATCTCTTCTATTGTTTCTGAAATCTCTTCTTGGTCTTTCATCTCTACGTTTAACTGATTCAACTGCTTTTTGCATAATATCTTGATCATCAGTTTTAGTAGCTACTGTTACGTAATCTACAACTTTACCACCGTTTGCTTCAACGATAGCATTAGCCATAACACCTGAAATTAATTTAACAGCTCTAACTGCATCATCGTTTGCAGGGATTACATAATCAACCATATCTGGATCACAGTTAGTATCTACGATACCAAATACTGGGATTTTTAATTTTCTAGCTTCTCTAATAGCGATATCTTCTTTTGAAGGATCTACTATAAATAACGCTGCTGGTAATTTATGCATAGCACGAATACCTTCTAATAAAGTATTTAATTTGTCGTATTCTTTTTTAAGTCCGAAAACTTCTTTTTTAGGTAATACTTCAAACGTACCATCTTTTTCCATTCTTTCGATTTCTTCTAATCTTTTAATTCTTTTTCTAATTGTACGGAAGTTAGTTAAAGTTCCCCCTAACCATCTTTCTGTAATATAGTAAGACTCAGATCTTAAAGCCTCAGTTTTGCAAGCTTCTTGAGCTTGTTTTCTTGTACCTACGAAAAGTACTTTTCCACCATTACTAGCTATTTTATTTAAAGCTGCGTATGCTTCTTCAATTTTTTTAGCTGTTTTTTGTAAATCAATAATATAAATTCCATCTCTTGCTGTGAAAATATATTCTTTCATTTTAGGATTCCATCTTTTAGTTTGATGACCAAAGTGAACTCCTGCTTCTAATAAATAATTCATTGACACTACTGCCATATTTCATTCCTCCTTTTGTTTGTTTCCTCTGATTTATCAACTTTTTGCACCACCTATTTAGGCACTAGGCACAAAAATCAAAATCATGTGTTTTGAAGCCATAATAATAATACCATATATCATATGTTTTTACAACTGTTTTTATCTTTAAATATAAGAAAAATATAGAAATTAATCTATATTTTTAAAATGTGCAATTTTTATTTTTTCATGTCATTAAAAGTTTCAAATGCTCTTAATACTTCAAGCGGTAGTGCAAACACTACTGTATTAGATTGATCACTACTTAAATCATTTAAAGTTGCCAATGTTCTTAAATGTAATGCTCCAGGAGCTGCAGACATAGTAGTTGCTGCTGTTGCTAAATTATTAGCTGCTTCTACTTCACCTGCTGCTTTAGTAATAACAGCTGCTTTTTCTCTTTCAGCTTCTGCTACTTTAGCAATAACTCTTTTCATCTCTTCTGGTAATGCAATGTCTTTTAGTTCAACATTTTCAACTTTAACTCCCCAAGGATCTGTTTCTTGATCTATAATAGTACAGATTTTACTCGATAAAGTTTCTCTTTCTGTAAGTAATTGATCAAGTGTTACTGCCCCAACAATATTACGCATTGTTGTTTGTGCTAATTGTCCTACTGCATAATAGTAATTTTCAACTTCACAAATTGCTTTTGCTGAATCAAATATTTTATAGTAAATTACAGCATTGATTTTAATAGATACGTTATCTTTAGTAATTGCTTCTTGTTCAGGAACATCTACTGCTTTTGTACGGATATCTACTTTGTTACAAAATTGGAATATTGGAAATACTAATCTCCAACCTGGTTCTAGTATTCTTGAAAATTTACCTAGAGTAAATAATACTCCTCTTTCGTATTCGTTAATTTGTTTAATTGATAAAACTAAAATGACTAAAATTATAATAATATATCCCATATAATACCTCCTATAATAATTATAGTATTAATATTAAAAAAAATCAAATAAAAAAATCACATTTAAGTGATTTCCTTTTATAACCTTGGTGCGAGCGAAGGGACTTGAACCCCCATGCCGTAAGGCGCTAGATCCTAAGTCTAGTGCGTCTGCCAATTTCGCCACGCTCGCAGTGGTGGACCTTGCTGGACTCGAACCAGCGACCGTCCGGTTATGAGCCGGATGCTCTAACCAACTGAGCTAAAGGTCCAATAACTTGGACTTTTTAATAATACCATATTTTTTTTGCCTTTGCAATATTTTATGAAAAAAAATAAGAAAAAATTCTTATTTATTGATCATATTTAATAAATTTATTTTAAAAATGTCCTTATCACTGTTTTGTTTTGATACCATTACCCCTTTATAAGTAACTAATTCAGACTGATGACCTTCACTTAAGATGTCTTCTGGTTTTAATGTATCTAGCATAACAATTTTTTCATTTTCATAAACTATATATATTAATTTTATATCACCATGAACTTTAGAAAACATAATGTCTGTTGGTAATTTAAGTTCATAAGAATTTGTATTATTACTGGCATTAGTAGAAACTAATTCTCCTAAAAATTTACCCTCTTTGATAGCTGGATAAAATTCAAAATAAAGTTTTTTATATGCTAGCATGTTATATTTTTTTAAAGAACGTTCAAGTTTTTTAAATTCGTTTTCGTTTGTATATTCAAAAAAATAAGTATTTTTCATGATTTCCTCCTACTATCTTACACTACTTAAAAGTTTAGCATATGTACAATTAAATGTCAATTGAAGACAATAAAAAAAATGTAAATAAATTACATTTTTAATTACCTTTTGTTAATGTTACATCTTGTTCAATAACTACTGAATTTGTATCAGTTACTGGCACTTCTACATCAGTTACTTCAGATATATAAATAGTTGGAGTTCCGTCACTACTAAATGTCATAGCCGCAGTTCCATCTTCAAATATATAGTCACTGTAACTTGTTGGTTTTGCATTTTCAATAGCCTCTTTTTCTGCATCAGCTGCTTCCTCTGGGGTTAAATATTCAGGTGTACCACCATCTGCACCTACCGGAGGTACTGTTGGTACTGGCACAGGTGTTGGTACTGTTTCAACTATTGGTGGTTCTTCTGTAGGTGCTATTGTTGGTTGCGTTTCAACTACTGGTGGCACTGTTGGTGCTGGAACGTCAGTTGGTTTAACTTCAACCGCTGGACCTTTATTTGGGTCATACTCGCTACCAGTTCCTGTTTGACTACTATTTCCTACTGTTCCAACTTCTACCTGTGTATCACCTGGTCTAACTGTAACAGTTTGGTCTTTTCCAGTTTCTGGATTCACTATATTTTCAAGTGGTCCATCTACAGATGGGTTATAAGTTTCACCTGCTGATGATTGATTCAAACTCTCAATTGTTTCTCCTATAGTTGCATCGGAATTGATTTTTCCAGATTCGGAAATAATTCCATTTTGAATTGCTTCAAATAATCCTAATTCAGTGTTATCTAAAGTTATTTGAATTTTTTTAGCAATTTCTTCTCTTAAAATTTGAGAATGTGTTTTATTATCTAATTCCTCTAAGAAACCTTCTTGAATTGAATTCATAACACTTGCCTCTAATTGTTTTTCATTAATTCTAGTATTGAACCCTGATGCAACATTAAATAAATCGGCTTCATTACCACACTTTGTTCCATCAGTATTAGTAAAATTTCTTAATACTTCTTCCTTGATTTCTAATCCAAAATGCGAATTTATTATATGCGCTTGCAACGCTAACACAGTTGCCACTTCTGCATTTTCTGGTGTGATACTATACCCTAATTTTGTATAAATTGCATGGCTATATTCACCTGATAATTCAGTCATAGTTTTTGTATCATTCTCTTTATATGCATTCACATATTCAGTTAATATTTCTTCGATATCCTCTAAAAATATTTTATCTTCTCCATCAAACAATATAGAGAAATCAGCAATATTTCCATTTTTAGCTAATTCATTAGCTATTTTTAATAATGTTGAATTTGCATTTGGATATACTGAAGATATTTGATCAGCATATAAATCAGCAGCATCTTGGTTATCAAAAGTAAATGGTAATGTAGCTACTATTTCATTAGCAGTTACATCATAACCTTCTTCTTTTACACTTTTAGCAAATTCTTGTGCTTGAACTATATCAATATTATTTTCTGTTATAAATTCAGTCACAATGTCATTATTACTAACCAAATCCATAGTATCAACGGCTTTTTCTTTTTTATTTAAAAGCGAGCCAATTCCTACTCCTATTGCTATAGCAGTCCCTATGGCAACTAAGTTTCTTACTAATTTTGAATTATTTATTTTTTTAGCTGCGGGATATATAGTTATATCTCCATTTAAAAGCACTTTTTCAGCATTTACATCTTCAAGGCATTTGTCATATACTGCTGTATCTAATAAATTTTTATTATTTTCTAAAGCCAATTCAAGATTATTTAATGAAACTTGGCATTGCTCTTTTTCTGTATCTTTAAATTTTTTAATAGCTAATAATTGTCTATTAAATTTATCTAAAAATTCTATACTAGGATTATTATTCACTATTACCCCTCCTATTTTTCTACTTTCTGAATAATGTTATAACCACCATTTAATAAACCTTGGTCATCACAATTACTCCATACACGATCTTCAGTTCCTGAAACTAATTCTCTTGTACGCAATCTATAATATGTAACATCTATAGTCTTATAAATCGGATCTTTTCTAGTTGTTTCCTCATAATCTACTATAACTGTTTTAACTGTATAAAGTGGTGTTTCTTTAGTTTCCCAAGTAGCACAAACAGTATTTTCTTCTACGATTTCATAAGCTTCTCTTCCATATACATTGTAAATGTTATATATTCCATCTCCACAACCTGTACAATCAAAGTCAATTCCTGTATCAACTAATTGATATTTAGTAGTGTTTGTATCACTTAAAGTTCCAAAATATTTATAACCTGATTGTGTTAAAGACCACTCTGAATACTTGTATTCACCTGTGAATTCATATTCAACTTTAGTTTCTACACATATTTCTTCCGTTTTCATTCCAGTTTGTACTTGATACTCTTTATAAATTGGTTTTGCTGGATCTTTGTAAGTGATTACATTATAACCAATTAAAGTTTCAACTTTTTTAGTTTCAGATTCAACATCTGTTAAATCATTTTCAAAACCTTCAGTTGTTGACCATTCTCCCCATTCAGACCAATCAGTATAATATCCATCAGTTACTTTTAAGTACTCACAAATA
>CAYJEO010000008.1:0-289 GCA_964369355.1 uncultured Muribaculaceae bacterium
TTTATTTTTTCCAAATTAACATTCGCTGGTATTTTTTCTAGTATTATATTTAATACTTTTTTAAAGTTTTTAATAACATTTATTATGATAAACAATGATAGTAATAATGATAAAATAGGGTCTAATATATATATATCCCACAAACTAATTACAATACTTGTAATTAAGACTAAAATCCACCCTAATAAATCTTCTAATAGATGAAGATTAATAACTTTTTCTGAAATATCATGTGAATTTCTAGTTTTTAAAGAACCTATTAAATTAACAAAAATTCCTATTATCGCAA
>CAYJEO010000008.1:299-10339 GCA_964369355.1 uncultured Muribaculaceae bacterium
AAGATAGTTTTTTTAAAAACAGTCCAATACCTATTGAAAATGAATCACCTAAATCATGTATTGCATCTGATATTATAGATATACTATTTGTATATAATCCACCTACTATTTCAAGTAGGGCAAAACTAAAATTTAATATAAATGCTAACTTCATATTCTTAATACTTTTATCTTCTTTTTTCATTTGTTTCAGCCTCCTAATTTATAATAATTCTAATATCATTATACACTAAATGGATATAATTGTCTTTAAAAATTATAATGAAGAAAAAAAGAATACTTATATATTTATTTTTATATTAACTTTTCTCTCAATATGGTTTCTTTTGTATTTAACATATTAAACTACAAATAGAAAATAAAGTGTTTTTTATATGAATAAACAATGAAAAAAGCAAGGGAGTATTCTTGCTTTATTGGGGGTATATTTATTTATTATAAGGTATTTATATATTTATTTTAATATTATGTTTTACATTAATTGTTTTCTATTTCTAAATTATCATCTCCTTTTCTAATATAATTATATATTACAAATGTGAAAATAAAGTGTTTTTTATATGATTAAACAATGAAAAAAGCAAGGGAGTAAATCTTGCTTTTATTGGAGTATATTTATTCTTGATAAGGTATCTATTTATATATTTTGATATTATGTTTTACATTAATTGTTGGTTCTATTTCTCTTTTTATCATCTCCTTTACATTTATAATTTTAAACTATAAATGTGAAAATAAAGTGATAATTAGATGAAATAAATATTCTCATTACATTCGTGTCTTAAAGTAGACTTATCTCCATGTCCTGGATAAATTACAATATCTTTATCATATTGTTTAATTAGTTCAATACTTTGTTGCATCTCTATATGAGAACCACCTTCTAAATCAGTTCTTCCAACAGTTTCTTTAAACAAGAAATCCCCAGTAAACATAAGTTTTTCATCTTTAAAATAAATTGTAATAGAATCTTTAGTATGCCCTATTGTATATATAACATCAAACTTAAAATCTGATATTATATGAGTTTTTTCTTCTAAATTAGATTTATCATAAACACTTACTTTATAATCACTTACTAAATTATTTAATGCACCTATATGATCAAAATGTCTATGAGTTAATAAAATTCCAACAACATTTAAGTCTTTTAAATTTTCTTTTATTTTTAAATATTCATCTCCTGGATCAACTATTAAACAATTATTGTTATTAATTAATAAATAACAATTAGTTTCTAAAAAACCAACTTTTACTATTTTTACTTGCATATATTCTCCTTTTAAAAAAATAATACATTAGTATTATTTCAATAATTTTTCTATTTTTTCTAAAGCATAATAATCTAAGATTATATCGATATCTTTATCTACTGTTAATAAAGTTCTTCTTTCATCTTCTTGATTAATATCTAAATTTAATTTTTCATTAAGCATTTTACTATATGTATCATCTGATTTAATAATATTACCTATAGACTCTAATTCAATATCTTTTTTATTAAACTCAACTATTTTAATTTCATCATATAATAAATAATTATCTAATGTAGGTGAATTAGGAAATAGACAAATACTGTTTTTAGTTTCAAATAATAAATTTTCACCGATAATCAAATCTACATCCTTTGAATAAGATTCAATTATCACAATTGGTAAATCTTTTTTTATTTTCAATTCTTTTTTCACTTTAACATATTCATCTAAAGTATCTTGTAATTCATCTTGTTTAACTGACATAGTATGTTTTGTATTTGTTTTATCTAAAATATAAATAACTAAACCAATTAAAGATATTACTATTAAAGGAATTATTATAAATTCACCTAATAAAAATATAACTAAACCTATAAATATAATAACACCTATTGCAAAACCTATTTTTTCAACCATAAATCCTCTTACTCAAGTACTGCTTTGATTCTTCTAACACCCGCACTACTTGCTTCTTCTTTTAATATTTTAAACGTTGATAATTCAGAAGTATTATTAGCATGTGGACCTCCACATAACTCTTTTGAAATATCCCCAATATAATAAACTAAAACTTCATCTGGATATCTTTCTATAAACATACATTCAGCTCCAGTTTTTAATGCATCTTCTTTAGACATTTTTACTAATTTAACTTCTAAACCTTCTTTAATCCATTTATTAACTAAATCTTGAGTTTTATCTAATTCTTCTTTAGTTAATTTATGATCACAAGCAAAGTCAAAACGCATTCTTTCTTCTGTAATATTAGATCCTTTTTGATGAACAGATTTATCCACTACTTCTTTTAATGCTGCATTAAGTAAGTGTGTTGCTGTATGATAAAGAATTGTTTTTTTACTATCATTAGCCATACCACCTTTAAATTTATTAGCAGCTCCTGCTCTTGATTTTTCCTGATGTTCAATAAATTTTTGTTCAAAACCTTTAACATCTACTAAAACATTTACTTCACTAGCTAACTCAACAGTTAATTCGATTGGAAAACCATATGTATCATATAATTTAAACGCTGTTTGACCATCTATTGTTTCTTTATTTTGATTAATAATTTTTTCAAATTCTTTTAATCCTTTTTCAATAGTACGATTAAATTTTATTTTTTCATTTTTTAAAACTTCTAAAACTACTGCTTTGTTTTCTTTTAGTTCAGAATAATATTTATCATATTCATTTAAAACTGCCAATGCTATTTGCTCTTCCCAATTAGAATTAATATCGATTTCTAATTTTTTAGCATGTCTAATAGCTCTTCTTATTAATCTTCTTAAAATATAACCTTGATCAGTATTAGATGGTTTAATAGAAGCGTGATCTGCTGATATAAATACCGCTGTTCTTATATGGTCAGCAATAATTCTCATACTTACTTCATTACCTTCGTAAGTTTTAGAAGAAACTTGTTCGATAGTAGATAAAATACCTTCCCAAATAGAAGTTTTATAGTTATCGTTAACACCTTCTAAAACAGCAACTACTCTCTCTAATCCCATACCTGTATCAACATTTTTATTAGGTAACTCAGTTATAGTTCCATCTTCTGCTTTATTGTATTCCATAAATACATTATTCCAGATTTCTACCCATCTTTCATCAGCAGGATCATAAACTTCTGGAATTTCATCATCACTTCTAAAATAAAATATTTCAGTATCTCCACCACAAGGACCAGTTTCTCCTGCTATCCAGAAATTATCTTCTTTTCCTAAGTAAGCAATACGTTGATCTTTAATTCCTAACGATCTCCAAATATTAGCAGAAACTTCATCTCTTGGAATATCTTCATCCCCTTCAAATACTGTTACTGCCAATCTGTTAACTGGTATATTTAATATTTTAGTTAGAAATTCAAAACTAAATTCAATACTTTCTTTTTTAAAATAATCACCTAAACTCCAGTTTCCTAACATTTCAAAAAATGTATGATGAGTTTTATCCCCAATACTTTCTAAATCGTTTGTTCTTATACATTTTTGATAATCAACTAAACGTGTTCCATATGGATGTTTTTCCCCCATTAAATAAGGAACTAATGGTTGCATACCTGCTGTATTAAATAATACTGATGCGTCGTTTTCAGGAACTACTGGAGCACTTGGAATTTGCTTATGTCCCTTACTAACAAAATAATTTATATATAAATCTTTTAAATTCATTGTAATACCTCTTCTATATTTCATCATCAAATGAAAACCAATCATATTTTGCTTCAAAAAACATTAAAATTGATTTCATTACTGCTATTATTGGTGTAGCTACTATCATACCTAATATTCCCCAGAAATAACCAAATACTAATAATCCGATTATTATAGTTACTGGATGTAATTTAGTAGTTTTTGCTAATATTAATGGTTGTAAGAAATTACCTTCTAAAAATTGAATAACTCCTACTGCTAATATAACTAAAATACCAATTGTTGTACCTTGAGAAAAACCAACTACTGCTGCTGGAAACCCTCCTATATAAGGACCTACATAAGGAATTATATTTGTTATTCCACAAAATAATCCGAATAATAAAGGTGACTTTAATCCTATTAATGAAAACGCTAATGAACTAACTACAAAAATTAATGTAGAATCTATTATAGCTCCTTGAACATATTTTCTTAAAGAATTATCAATATTTTTTAATAAATGTTCTGTATCTTTTTGTATTTTTTTAGGCAAGAAATTAATAATAAAACTGAAATCTTCAAAACTAATAAGTAAGAAAAATCCAATTACTAATCCTACTAAAATCATTGCAAATCCAGATAATAATGCAGAACCTGTTGTTATTATTAAACCTGGTAATGATTCAGTTATATCAGATCCATAATTTTCTAATTCAGAAAATAATTGATTTTCTATTTCAATAGTGTCTAAATTAAACGTATTAGCAAAGTTTTCTACTACACTTTTACTAAAATCCGTTACTACTTCAAAAGTTTCAGGTAATGTTGTAGCTAACGAACTAATCTCACTTGATAATAAAGGAATAATTGTTCCTACTATTAAGGCTAAAATCCCTAAAAAAATCGAGTAAATTAAAACTGCTCCAAATTTTCTTTTAAGACCTTTATCCTGTAACCATTTAATGATTGGATTAAATAACCAAGCAATTAATAACCCTATAAATAACGGTGATAATATACTTAACATCTGGAATATAAAAGTAAAAGTATTCCACTCTTTAAAAACAATAGTAATTACATATATACCACATATTAAAAACACAACATAAAGTAAATTTAATATTTTTTTAGTCAATGTTACTGTTTCATTAATTTTTTTAACATTTAATATTTCTTTATTCTCTTCCATAATTCGACACCAACTTTCATTAAGTATTATAGCATTTTATTGCCTTTAAGTAAATTATTTATAAAAAATATACAAGTTTTTACCCTGTATATCTTGAATTAAACCCAGTTCCTTTTGGAGGGAAATCTATTAATGTAGCAGGATCTATTGTATAAGGTTCTCTAAATGAATAAAAATCTTGTCCATATAATCCTGCAGCTATTGAAAAATCTAAGTGTGGACCTGTAGAACATCTTTCATAATATTCATTACCTCCTACCGTACCGATAACAGTAGAAGCAGTTACTTCTTGATTAGTTTCTACATAAACTTCATTTAAATGTAAGTACCTACTCGCATAATATACTCCATTTATTTTATGTTGGATAACTACCATATTACCACCACATGATGAATCTTGTACATCTGGAGTTTTTGGATATGACACTAATACAACAACACCTGATGCCGTAGAATAAATAGGAGTCCCTACTTGATTACCACCTATATCTATTGCATAATGCCATTCATTATATCCTGTAACAGGTGAAATTCTAACACCATAATTACTTGTTACTACCCCACTTGAAAGAGGTCTGTTAAATTGATTATCTAAGGGTACTTTACCACATTCTGATAATTTATCATTTAAAGTACAACCTTTTGCTTGATAATTAGAAATTACTTGTTTAGCTTCTTGAATTTCTTCTGATAATTTTTTTGCATCTTCATCAATTAAATTAGCTAAAGCACCTAACTCTGTTTGCTTTGCAATTAATTCATCTTGTTTCAATTCTAACTCTTCTGTTTTATTTATCATTTCTGTATTTTTTTGTTCTGCTAATAAAATATTTTCATTTAAGTCATTTACCAATGTTGCATTGTAATTAGCCAATTGTTCTGACACTGCATATCTAAATATAAAATCTGTCATGCTTTCTGCTCCAAAGGCATACTCTAAATAAGCATTTTCACCACTACTTTGTTGAATGAATTGAACTAATGAATATATTTGTTCTTCTTTAATATCAATAGTTTCAAATATATCTAACACTTCTCCATTAATATTAGATAGACTTTCTTCTAACTCTGCTATTTCATTTGACATATTTGTTAATTCTTGTTTAATCGTATTAATTTCATCTTCAGTTAGAGATAAATTGTTTTCTTGCTCTAAATAAAGTTGTTCTAACGCATCTAATTCAGTTAATAAGTCTTGTAATGTCTTAGAATCATTATTAGCATCAACACTTATAGTAAAAGATATACCTATAATTATAAGTAATATTAATATTATTTTTTTCATGACATCACCTATTCTAAAAATATATTATCATATTTCGCCACTATTTGACATAGTTTTAATTGAATTTTACAAGTTTACTTGCTATAATCTATTAAGGTGATAATATGATAAAAAATGTAATTGGCGGAATTTGTGTTGGAATGGCTAATATAATTCCTGGCGTAAGCGGTGGAACTATAATGGTTTTATTAGGACTTTTTGATAAAACTGTAGAATCTATTAGTAATATGTTTTCTTTAAAAACAAGTTTTAAAATAAAAATAGATAGTTTTTTATTTTTACTACAAGTTTTAATAGGAGCTGCTATTGGGTTAGTAGTATTTGCTAATGTATTAGAATTTTTATTTAATAAAATTCCTAATCAAACTTTATATTTATTTTCAGGTTTAATATTATTTAGTTTACCTTTTTTAAAGAAAAAAGAATTAAGTAATGAAAAAATTAATTTTATTTATTTTATTTTAGGTATTTTAGTAATAGGTTTATTAGTATATTTTAATCCTGGAGAAAAAGATTTAGTAATTGAATTATCAGAATTATTAAGTAAAAATTTAGATATTAACTTTATTTTAACTTTACTAATGTTAGGTTTTATATCAGGTGCTACAATGATTTTCCCAGGAGTTTCTGGATCAATGGTTTTATTAGTACTAGGATATTATTATTTATTCCAAGCCTATATCGCTAATGTAACTAGTTTTGAACTTTTAGTAATACTACCTATTTTAATTATTGGTATTGGTGCTGGTCTTGGTATTATTATTAGCTCAATATTAACAAATTATTTATTAAAAAATCATAAAACTAATACAATGAGTTTAATACTAGGATTAGTTATAGCTTCAGGCTTTGCAATTATACCAACTGCAGGTTATGACTTAATTACTACTTTAACTTCTATATTAAGTTTTTTAATAGGTGGGTTAATTATTTATTTATTTGAAAAAAGAGCAAATTAATATGCTCTTTTATTTTTACTATAATCATATTTTTCGTTATATTGTTTAATTAATTCATTTCTAAATACATCATGTTTTAATAATTTAATACACTCTTGTTGAAATAAATTAGTTTTTTTTCTTGTTGTTATTACTACATTGACTATTTCTTCATTTAAATTTTTATATTCACAATTATCAAATGTGATTTTTATGTTTTCTAAATCAGTTAAAAGTTTAATTTTATATTTTTCTATTTTTTCATTAATTGCTTTTTTATTTGTATAATTAAATATTTTATTAACTACAAATGGTTTTAGTTGTTCAATTAAACTTTCCATTCTTTTAATATCTTTATTTGAATAACATTTTTCATTAGATAAATAATTATCTATTTCTCTTAATCTATAAACTAATATATTTTCTGCTTTGATGTCACTTTGATAAAATGTGCATATTATTAATGCTGAATCATTATATTCTGCTAATTCAATAATTTTTTCTTTATGCCATTTCATATATTGATAATATTTTTTATTATATCCTTTTTCTAAGATAATATTACTAGCAATTTCATCTAATTTTTTAGGAGTTATTCCATTATTAAATAAAGGCATATTAGTAGTTAAGTATTTTGCATTTTTATCTGTTTTCGATAACTCAATAATTTTTTTTTTATTAGAAGCAACATAGTTATAGTCGGCTTGATCTAATTTATTAGATATTTTATAATTTATAACTATTTCTTTTAAACGATTTATTAAATATATTTCAAAACCATTAAGTGATTTTTCATATTGTTTAATTATATAACTTGCATAACTATTTTTTTTAGAATATTCTAATATTTTTTTCTTATTGTTATTAAATAACATTGACATACTATCTCTTTTAGTATTTATACCATTTAAAAAATCTTTATTTTCTTTTATATGTTCATATAATATTTTAAAAGTGTTTCTATTTCTAATTTCTCTTGCATCAAATTTTTCTATTAAGTATATTGCATTTCTATTACCATTTTCAATTTGTTTATTTATTCTTTGTTTATTATAAATAATAAAATGTCTTATAGTATCATACTCTTTTTTATCAAACAATTCGCATGTATTATATATTTTTTCTACTCTAGATGCATAAACATTTAATTTTTGAATAAATAAATCTTCATAAACTTCTGTAATCATTTCTTTTTCCATATATATTCAGTCCCTTTTTTTAGTTGCTATTATAAAGCAATAAAAAAAAATAGTCAACTTTATTTTTTAACTATTTTTTTATTAAAATTATACTCTTCTTCTTTTAACATTTCAATTAATTCGCTTTTTAAAGGGTTATATTTCATTAATTGCATACTTAGTTGTTCTAATTGACTTTGGTCCTTAATTTCCTTGTTTATAGCTATTTTAGCAGTACTAATAATACCTTCTTTCAAACTTAGATATACAGTTGCTACAGTTGTATCACTAATACCAGAATAATTACTTTCTCTTAATTTATCTAAAATACAAAAGTATTTTTTTTCTAGTTCTAAATTATCATAAATTATAAATTGCGGTAATAATAAATCAACTATTTTTATTGCATATTCATTTTTATTTAAATAGAGATTAAGAACTTTTTCTTTTGTTTGTTTATTTAAAGTAACCTCGATTGGACTATTTTTTTGTTTCTCTATTTTATTTATTAATTCTTTCATTTTTAAATTTATTTTATATTCTTTAAAAACAAAAGATTTTTCGATAATTAAATTTATTTCTTCATCGTCTTGATTAGATAATAAAATTATTTTTTCTTTGTTTGAATTTAAAAATAGAACATCATTATTATTTAATTGATAATTACACAAAATAAAACTGTAAATTCTTTTAATTGTTGTATTAAATAAGCCAGAAGATTTTCTGTTAAATAAAAATGATAATTTATTTTTTATTGTTTCTGCTTCTATTGACTTCATTTTTTTAATAGTTTCTACTTCTTCTATAGTAAGAGTTAGTTCTTTTTTTAATATTTTATCTAAATAATCTTTTTCTTTTAATAAATTATATATTTTACTTAATTTAACTTCTAGTTTTACTTGTTTAAAATATTCTAAATTTTTAATTATATAAGCAGCTGATTTATTAGTTTTTTCTAAATCAATTATTTTAAATTTATTTTCTTCTATAAATTTATATAAAAATTTATCTTTACTAACACTTTTTTCTAAAAAACTAATTTTTCTTGTACGTAAGATTTTTTCTAGTCTTTTAAGATTATAATCAAATTGATAATTTATTTCTTCTTTTTCATATTCGGGGCTGTAAAAATTAAGAGTTTCTAACTTTGATAAAATAATTTTTGCTGGTTCATAATTTTCTTCTGCAAAAACTAATATTTCATTATAATTATTTTTAGCAAATACATAATTTTTATTTTTTTTACCATTTATTATTTCAATTAAGTATTCATATTCTTCCAAATGTTGATATAAATCTATTATACCTTTTTTTATTTTAGGACTTATACTTTTAGAAAGTAGTGCCGGATATATTGAAACAATATATTTAGCATCAATATTATTTTTAAGATAATAACTTTCTATTTCTTTTTTATTATCTTTCATATAGTCAAATAAAGGATTAATTGTATCATTTATTTTAGAAGGTATTTTATTGTTATTTTCCTTCATATGTTTTGCGATTATTGCAAGAGCTACTACTACTTCATATTCTTCATTTTTAATTTTTATTGCTGTTTTAAAAAATTCTAATTCTGTCATAATATCTCTCCTTATGTGTTGCTTATTATAAAGTATATAAAAAAAATAGTCAATAAGACTATTTTAAAGCGTCGATTAATTCTGCTTTTTTCATTGTAGAAGCACCTTCAACATTTTTTTCTTTAGCCATAGCTTTTAATTCAGCTACAGTAAATTTAGATAAATCTTTAGTTTCAGCTTTTACTTCTTTAGCTACTTTTTCAGTTTTAACAACTTTTTCAGTTTTAGCTACTTTTTCAGTTTTAGCTACTTTT
>CAYJEO010000008.1:10439-41368 GCA_964369355.1 uncultured Muribaculaceae bacterium
ACTTTTTCAGTTTTAGCTACTTTTTCAGTTTTAGCTACTTTTCCAGCTAAAGCATCTTTAGCAACATTCGCTAATTGTGTGAATGCTTTTTCATCATTGATAGCGATTTCAGATAACATTTTTCTGTTTACAGTAACGTTAGCTTTAGCTAATCCGTTAATGAATTTAGAGTAGCTTAATCCGTTCATACGGCAAGCTGCATTAATTCTTGTAATCCATAACTTTCTAAAATCTCTTTTCTTTTGTCTTCTATCTCTGTAAGCATATTTTAATGAATGCATTACTTGTTCTTTTGCAGTTCTGTATAATCTATGTTTACTACCAAAGTAACCTTTGGCTCTTTTCATTACTTTTTTACGACGGGCACGGTGAATCGTACCACCTTTAACTCTTGGCATATATATCCTCCTTCTTTATATTAGATTAAATCTTTTAATCTGTTGTAGTCACCTTTACTTAAAGTTGACCCAGCACGGTTTTTTCTGTTTGCTGCTGAATTTTTCTTACCAGTGTTATGTCTTGAACCTGGTCTTCCAATTTTAATTGAACCACTGTTTCTAACTTTAACAGTTTTAGCAGTTCCTTTATGTGTTTTTAATTTTGGCATATTAATCCTCCTACTTTTCTTTTTTTGGCATTAGTATCATAGTCATAAAACGTCCATCTAATGACGGTTTTGATTCTATGTCTGCTACATCTATAACAGCTTCTGCAAATCGAAGTAATACTCCTCTACCTAAATCGGTATGAGCTAATTCTCTTCCTTTGAAGCGGATAGAAACCTTAACTCTATGTCCTTTTTCTAAGTATTTAGTAGCATTTTTAACACGAGTATTAAAATCGTGAATATCAATTGTAACTGATAATCTATATTCTTTCATTTCTAGATTAGATTCTCTTTGTTTCTTTTGATTTTCCTTTGTTTTTTTCTTACTTTCGTATTTAAATTTGTTATAATCCATGATTTTACAAACTTGGGGATTTGCATTAGGACTTATTAAAACTAGATCAAATCCTGCATAAGTTGCAAGCGTTATTGCATCTTTGATCGGTTTTACTCCAAGTTGTTCTCCATTAGGACCTATAACCATAACTTCTTTTGCTCTTATCTGTTCATTAATAAACAAACCTTTGTCTTTATTCGCGATAAATGACACCTCCAAAACAATCTCCAAAAAGGAATTAAAAAAGTGAATACACAAAGTATCCACTGTAAGCTCATTTTAATACCTGGCCTATAACCCAAAACTTAATGTAATCGGGTGAGTGTGGATACACTTCTTTCCTTTTTTTTAATTTCTATAAGATTATATAACTATTTTATTTAAAAGTCAAGCGTTTATGCTTATTTTATAACATTACTATATAAGAATAATATATAGCAAATACTAATATCATTACTATCCCATGTTTTTTATTTATTTTGTAATCTTTATAAGCAAATATAAATAACATAAATGCTGATAATAACATTATAATAAAGTCTAACATTTGAAATGTTTGTGGCGATATCGAACCAAATAACATTACGGGTATTCCTAATACTATACAAATATTAAATATATTACTTCCTATAATATTACCTACTAATATATCAATTTCACCTTTTTTAGCTGCAGTTAGTGATGTAACTAGTTCTGGTAAAGATGTCCCAAACGCGATAATAGTTAAAGAAATAATTCTTTCACTAATATTTAATTGTGTTGCTATTTCTATAGCATTATCTACAACTAAATCAGATGAAAATACTATAGCAATTATACCTATAATCATTAAACTAATTGATTTAAATAAACTATTCTCTGGAATCTCATTAGTTTCATGTTTATTTCTCATTATACTTAATAAATAATATACAAATATAATGAATACTAAAACAATTGCCATTCCATCTGATCTCGTAATCACATTTAATAATTCATTATTAAACATAGTATCAAAAAATAAAATAAATAATAATAAACTAATTAATACATATATAGGTAATTCCTTTTTTACTGTATTACTTTTTACTTTTATAGGTTTAATAGTACTAACTATTCCTACTATTAATAATGTATTAATAATATTACTACCAATAACATTACCTAATACGATATCACCTGACCCATTCATTAATGATTGCATACTTACTGCAAACTCTGGAGCTGAAGTTCCAAAAGCTACAATTGTAAGACCTATTACCATTTTTGATAATTTAAAATGAATTGCTGTTTGACTTGCATTTTCAACAAATACATCAGCACCTTTCATTAATATATAAAAACCTATTACTAATAATATAATATTTAAAAACATATATACACCCCTTTTTAAGACTAAAAAATTATATACCTATCCAAATATAAAGTCAATACAATTGTATGAAAAAAAGCATAAATTTTATGCTTATCCTATAAAGTAACATTTATCTGCACTATCAGTTATGTAACTATAACTCATATAGGTATTAGTATTATACCTAAAACAAATATTGTCTTTAAAATAGTTTATATAAATTAGTCCTAAATTATTATACCTTACTGAACCATAGGTTTGTTCATATATTTCTGTTGGTAATCCTTCAATTAAATTTTTAGCGTCACTATTGTATCTAAGAGCTTCTTGTTCTTCTTGAGTTGCATTTTCATAAACACCTTTCACTAATTGAACTGATTCCAAAAATTCTAAATATGATGAAACACTTTTTTCATGTGAATCTAACTGATCAACACGATGATACGCACTCGCACAATCGACTCCAAAATATTCTACTTCTGTTGAATTTGCGGTGTTTCCATTTCCATCTTTTACATAACAAATATTTTCATCTATTAAAATAGCTTGAACAAAATATTCATCAAAATAAACATAAACTTCATTTTCTGCCAATACATAGTTTAAATATGAAGACATTTCATAAAGTGGTGCTTCGTGTAAATCTGTTAAATTTAAATTTAATTTATTATAATAATTATACACAGATGCATATTCTGCTTTTTCTTCATCACTTAATGTCATATAATATTCTCTTTCAACTAATGCTGCATCATATATTATATCTATTAATTTTTTATTCAACTCTTCTTTAGCTTTAATACAATCGTTTTCTGGATTATTCAATTCAACAACTTCTGTATTCGCATCTTTATAATAACAAATACCACCTAATAAAGCTGTTACTGAATTTTTTTCACCATTAGAATCAAACGTTACTAATATTTCTCCATCTTCATCCATAACATTATCAGATGATAATGACTTAAAATTATTAGCCTGAACATCTAAATATTCAAAATGATTATTAGCAGCATCTATTTCTAATTTTTCCTCATCCGTTTTCAACTCATATAGAGCTGTTAAATTTTCTAATGAATCATATACCATTCCTACGTCTGCTTTATCTGCTGACTTTTGAGCATCATCTATTATACCTAAAATTATAGGTGTTGCTATTGCCATTATAATAACTAATATTACTAATACGGCTAATAGTTCTATTAATGTAAATCCTTTTTTCTTATTCTTTTTCATTCTATTCTCCTTATCCTAAAAAATTATATAAAATATGAATTATTAAGTCAATAAAAAAATGTCGAAAATAAAAAAAACATAAAAATATGTTTTTATATAAATAAAATATATGAATAATATACAATAAACAATATTATCATTATAATACCTGTGCTTTTAGTGACTTTATGTTCTTTATAAGAAAATATAAATAAAATAATACTTGATAATAACATAACGATAAAATCTATCATTGGAAAACTATCTGGTTGAATTGGTCCTAAAAGCATGACAGGAATTCCTAATACTATACATATATTAAATATGTTGCTTCCTATTACATTACCTACCAATATATCAATTTCACCTTTTTTTAAGGCTGTAAAAGAAGTAACAAGTTCTGGTAATGTAGTTCCAAAAGCTATAATTGTTAAAGAAATAATTCTTTGGCTTACATTTAATTCATTTGCAATTTCTGTTGCACTAAAAACTATTAATTCAGCAGATATCATAATTACTAATACAGACACTATTAATAAAACAATTGATTTTATTAAACTATTTTCAGTAGTCTCTTTTGTTTCGTGCTTGTTTTGCATTATTTTAAACAAATAAAATCCAAATATTACAAACATTAAAGTAATAATTGTTCCATCTGATTTAGTTAATATATTTAGTAATTCTTGATCAAATATACTATCAAAAAATAAAATAAAAGTTAATAAACTTATTAAAATATAAAATGGTAATTCTTTTTTTAAAGTACTACTTTTTATTCTAATGGGTCTTATTGTAGCAGCTACTCCAATTATTAATAATGTATTAATAATATTACTACCAACAACATTACCTAAAACAATATCTCCAGATCCATTCATTAATGATTGCATACTAACAGCAAATTCTGGTGCAGATGTCCCTATTGAAACAACAGTAAGTCCAATAAGTATTTTAGGTATTTTAAAATGAATTGCTGCATCACTTGCATTTTCTACAAATATATCAGCACTTTTTATTAATAAATAAAAACCTATTACTAGTAAAATTGTGTTTAAAATCATATATGTTCTCCTTTATTATAAATAAATTATATCATATTTAATAAATAAAAAAAGCATAATTAATTATGCTCTTGATACATATTTACCATCTGAAGTTGATACAATAATAACTTCACCTTCACCGATAAATAAAGGTACTTTTACTAATAAACCAGTTTCTACAATAGCGTCTTTAGTAACATTATTTGTAGTGTTTCCTTTTACTGCTGGTTCTGATTGAGTAACTAATACTTCAATTTTATCTGGTAATACTAATCCTAATAATTCACCTTGGAAAAAACTAATGTTTACTTCTAAGTTTTCTTTCAAGAATAATACATTATCACCTATTTGATCTTTAGTTAATTCGATTTGTTCATAAGTGTTCATATCCATGAAGTTATAATCATCACCAGTTGCATATAAAAATTGCATTGGTTTTTTATCAATCATAGCTTTTTCTAATTTAATACTTGAATTAAATGTTTTTTCAACAGTTGAACCTGTTCTTAAATTTTTTAATTTAGTTTTAACAAAAGCAGCTCCTTTACCTGGTTTTACATGTAAAAATTCTAAAACTTGGTAAATTCCACCTTCAACAATAATTGTCATTCCATTTTTAATATCATTAACGTTAACCATTATTTAAATCTCCTTTTAGATTATAAAAAAAAAATCAAGTTTAAAAACTATTTTTTTTCTTTATGAGTTGTTGTTTTTTTACAAACTTTACAGTGTTTTTTTAATTCTAAACGATCTGTAGTATTTTTTTTATTTTTTTCTGTACGATAATTTTCTGTTTTACATTCAGTACATTGAAGTGTAAGTCTTTCTCTTGCTTCACCTTTTTTAGCCATAAGATAATCCCTCCTTTAATACAATACGTATGTATTATACTATATTATTGGTAAATTTCAAAGAACTTTTTTGAAACTTCTTGAGTTATTCTTCGATTTATTAAAGATTGATAGTCACTTTGTCCTTCTTTATGTGTTATATCTGGCGTAATTACAGTAAAAGTTGCAATGGGATTTTCATAAGGAGCATATCCTACAAAAGTTGAAGAAATTGTTTCTGTATCAACTATACCATTTAAATCTTTATCATAAAACGTTTGACTTGTCCCTGTTTTACCTGCAGGAGAATATATTCTATTTATATACATGCTTCCAGTTCCACCTACATCCATTACCATTTTAAATCCTTCTTGAATTCTATTTAAATAAGATATATCAGTGTCTACAGCATTTAATATAATTGGTTCATATTTAAAAATAGTTTCATTATTATTTTTCACTTCATTTAATAAATTTAATTTTAATCTAGAACCGTCATTTGCAATAGTTGCTATATATTGAGCTAATTGTAATGCTGTGTATGTATCATATTGTCCTATTGAATAATCTAATAATAAATAGTCATCTGTTTTATTACCTACATAACCTATACTTTCAAAAGGTAAATCAATTTCTGTTTTTACTCCTAATCCAAATTGTTTAAATGTTTCTTTATATATAGAAAAAGCATCATCTGATATAGATAAATCACTATTATATTTATAATTAGAATTTCCAACATTTAATACAGTATGATATTGATATGTATTAGATGAATATTTTAAAGCCGTTAAATCATCTAACTTACCTAATGGTCTCCACGAACATTTTTCATTTAAATTATTAAATTTTAGACAAGTATCATATCTTATTTCACCAAAAGTAATTGCACCGGTATTATATCCAACTATATGAGAAGCTCCTTTTACAACAGATCCTACTACTACAGGAGAGGTTAATATATTTTGAGTATAGTCAATTATTTTATATTCATTATTAGTAGTTATTATTTGTTTAGATGCCATAGCTAAAATACCACCTGTTGAAGGATTAGTTATTACTACATATGCATGATTAAAAAATTCTGTATTTGGTTCTTGCTTAGCTTTAATTAATTCTTCTTCTATTATTCTTTCTACTTCTAATTGTAAATTTATATCAATAGATAAAACTAAATCGTTACCTACTATCCCTTCTTGAATTAGTACTTTTTGCCCATCAACTATTTGATAGATTTCATTTTGTCCTTTTAAATAATGATCATACTGCATTTCTAAATAACTTAAGCCAACCATATCATTTAAAGAATAATTAGTATCTTGATAATATTCTTCTAAATCTTTAGTCATATAACCAACTGTACCCAAAATAGTTTTAAAAGTATCACCATATGGATAATTTCTAACCCATGTAGTTCTTACATCTACTCCATTTAATTTACTTAAAACTTCTGCTACTTTGGCATACTCTTCTTCTGATACATTTGATTTAATTATTTTATCAGTATAGGAATATCCTTCATTCATCAAAAAATAAATTGTTGCTTGCTCTTTATTTATTGCATTTAAATCTTCTTCAGTTATATAATTAAGTTTTAAATTATAATATTCATCATAACTAATTAATTTATCGTTATAATCACTATATGATTCTATCATTACATCATTTTGTATTAACCAAAATTCTTTTAATTGACTTTCTGATACATCTATTTTTACATCTAATAAAGTAGACAAAGTTAGTGCTATTTCTAGTTCTTCTAAAGCATTATTATCTTTTACATAATAAATTTCTTTTACTTGTTTATTATCTACTAATACATTCATATTTTTATCATATATAATTCCTCTTGGTGCAGTAAAACCTGTTATTGTTATTATTGATTTTTCTTCTACTATTTTTTTATATACACTTTGTTTAGTTATTTGTAAGTAAAATAAATAAATAATAAAAAATGAAAAAGTTAGTATTATTATATATTTTAATATTTCTAATCTAAAATTTATAATTTTATTTATTCCATACATAATATCACCTATTTTATAATTTGTATTTTTATTAACTTTTATACATATATTTAATTAGGTGATTATGTGTACAAAAGAATAATTTTAAAACATTTAAATAAATTAACTATCATTGATGTTAAAAAGTTTGGACTTGAGCATGGTGTTGTATTAGATGATTATGAAGCAAATTTATTATTAGATATTACTAAAAATAATTTTGATTTATTAATTACTAATCATAAAGTTATATTTGATCAATTATATAATCAAATGAGTTATCAAAAGGTAAAAAAAATAGAAGAAATTTTCTTCTATTATAAAAATAAATATAGTCATTATTTATAATATTGTTTAATATCTTCTATTAAATTAGGGTTGAATTTATTTTCTTTAATCATTTCAATTTCTTGCTTATATGGCGGATACTCTTTTTTTTCTCCAACATAAGGTGTTTCTAATATTTTAGGAACATCTTTTAATTTTTTATGATTAATTATATAACTTAATGTATCAAATCCAATTTCACCAAAACCAAAGTTTTCATGTCTATCCTTTTTCATACCTATAGTATTTTTACTATCATTAATATGAATACAAGCTAATCTATTTAATCCAATTATTTCATCAAATCGTTTTAATATTTCATCAAATTTAGTTAAATCAAAACCAGCATCATTTAAATGACAAGTATCTAGGCATACAGCTATTTTTTCTTTTAAAGTAACTCCTTCAATTATTGTTTTTAATTCATTAAAGTTAGTTCCTAATTCACTACCTTTACCAGCCATAGATTCTAAACATATTAAGATGTTCATATCTTTTGTTAATACTTTATTTAAAGCATTAATTATGTTGTTTAATCCTTCTTCTACTCCAACACCAACATGACTACCTGGATGTAAAACTAGTTTTTTTACACCTAATTGCTCTACTCTTTTAATTTCTTCTGTTAAAAAATTAATTGAAAATTCTTCATTTTTTAAATTAGCTAAATTAATTATATAAGGTGCATGAACTATTAAATTATCTATATCAATGTTTTCTTCTTTTAACATTTCTTTTGCCTTTAAAGTTATTTCTTCATTTATATTACTACGCATTGTATTTTGTGGCGCTCCTGTATAAAACATAAATGTATTTGCACCGTAACTTAATGCTTCTTTTATACTTCCTAGTAATTGTGTGTCTTTTTTAAAAGATACGTGTGATCCTATTATCATTTTAATTACCTCCTTTTTAATTATATCAAAAAAATAACTATAAAAATAGTTATTCTTCTACTAATTTAGATAAATAAGTAAATGTACTTTCAATACTTGTTTTTAAAGTTTCTCCTATTAAATCTGATATATTTAATCCTAGTTTTGATATTGAATTTTCATAATTAACATCATCATTTTTTATATATTCATTTATATCTAGATTTACTCCATTATTTACATCTTGTTCAAATTGCTTTATTTGATCTTCTGTAAATAATACTTTTTGACTTTGTTGATATTCATAATATCCTGTTACTTGTGAAAAATATAGAGTTATGTAAGTCATTAATAAAGCAAAAAAGCAAGTTTTGAATATTTTTTTATAAATTATTTCTTTTTTCATAATTCTCCTATTAAAATATCTGCAATTAATTCGATTGTATTATTTACTTCTTCTATAGTATTTTCATTTCCACCTAATTCAATTAATATTATAGGCTTAGTTACATCTTGATTATATATACCATTAACACCCTCACCTTGCTTCGTTAAAACACCGCGAGTAAGAGTTGGATATAGTTCTTTAATTTTATTATTTAAATTAATAGCATAGTTATAATTATATTCATAATTATCATATTCTAGTCCAACAACAAACATAATTTTCGCACAATCTAAACCATTAATATTTACAGTCGAAGCACTTTTAGATAAAGCATCTCTATGAACATCTATAAATAGTTGTAAGGTAGGATATTCTATAATAGCTTCTTTTAAAAATATACGACTAACATTATATGCTTGGCTATAAGCTAAATTATTATTTTTCATATAAGCCGTTATATCTGCTTCTTCTACTATCGCAGGTATTCCTAATTCAATAAATTTATCTTTCATCAAATAACTAGCATACATAACATTAGGAACAAACCCAGTTGCCATATTAGTAGGATCTACATAGTTTTCTAATTGATGAGTGTTATAAATATAAACTAAAGGAGATGTTATATCTATAGGATTTGGATCTACTATATGCGCTGTCATTTTTTCTAATTCATCCACTTCATATACATCATTAAAAACTAAACTCTCATCTATAAAACCAAAATTACTTTCTAACAAACTAGTTGGATTTTTAACGTCATTTAAAAAAGATAAAAACTTAGATTGCATACTTTGATATTTAATTTTCACATTAGTATTAAAAGATTCATCTAATAAATAAGTTATAAAATTATCACTTGAATTAAAAAAATTTATATTTATAAAGAAACTTACGCATATCAATAATATTATTAAAGATATTAAACTTAAAAATAGTTTTTCTTTTATTACTCTTGCTTTTTTACTATTAAATTTCTTTTTCATAAAATCACCTAGTATAAGTATAAATTACTTATATTAAATAATATGTCAAAAAAAGCACTACAAGTCATGAAGTGCTTCATTTATTCCTAAACCTATAATATTACTTAATTTATCTATTACAAAATCTATTTCTTTTGGTGTTACTATTAAATTATAATTAATAGGAGTAAGTATTTCATAAATTAATTTTTTTATTTCTATTTCATCTAAACTTCCTATCATCCCTAATAAATTTTTTTTATCTTCTAAACTCACCTTAATATTTTCTTTTAAATAAGAAGAATTTATTACAGGTATTAATTTAGATATAGGATTATCAATGTTTTTTTTCATATAAGCAAAGTGTTTATGCATGTATTCAATTGTATCTGCCACTATTGTAGTTGCATCAACAACTGTTGGTACTCCTATAGCAATTACCGGTTTATTTAAAGTTTTCACACTTATTTCTTTTCGATTATTACCGACTCCAGATCCAGGGTGAATACCTGTTGTAGTCATTTGAATTGTTTTATTTACTCTATTAATAGAAGTAGACATTAATGAATCTATTACTATTACAACATCTGGATTTACTTTATCTGTAATACTTTTTATTGTATCTAGAGTTTCTATTCCTGTTTGACTAGTTACTCCGGGTTTTATTACTGAAGTTATTTTATAAGTTTCATCTAATTGATTTAATTCATGTATATGTCTTGTTACAATTATATGTTCTATTGCTTTTGGCCCTAATGCATCTGGAGTTGAGTTGATATTTCCAAGACCTACTATTAAATATTTATCATATTTTTTTAATAGTTCTTTTAATTTAGTAGTAAAAACTTTTTTTATTTTATTTGCATTTTCACTATCTGTTGCATCTATAAATTCTATTGTTATATATCTACCATCTAATTTATTAATAATACTACCAGAATTATTAGATATAACTATATCTGTAATTGTAATATCATCTTCTTTTTCAATTGTTTTTTTAACGCCTTTTATATCTTCTGTTACTGATTCAATTGCTAAATCTGTATGTATTTGATATTGTTTTAAATCTATTTCATGTCCCATTTAATCACCTATTACATATTTTTACCAAAATGTGTTGATTTTATTTGCTTTTTTGCTAAATTTTTGCTAAAATTGTTTGTAGACAAGTCACGGGAGGTGAAATTATGCCAAATATGAAAAATGCTAAAAAAGCGGTTAAGGTAATTTCAAAAAGAAAAGAAATGAACAACGAATTCAAAGCTAGTATGCGTACTGCTATTAAAAATGTTGAAAAAGCAGTAGCTTCAAAAGATAAAGATAAAGCTAAAGAAGCTTTAACAGTAGCAATTAAAAGAATTGACAAAGCTAAAAGCAAAGGTGTTATAACTCCTAACTTCGTAGCTCGTAACAAATCAAGATTAACTTTAAAAGTAAACAATATGCAATAATGTTTACTTTTTTTTATTCTGTTATGATATAATTAATTAGGTGATTATATGAAAAAAGATACAAAATTAGGTTTGTTGTCAGTTATTACTTTTATTTTAATTCAATATTTTGGAGTTGTTCCGTTACTTTTATTAAATATAGATGTTGAATCGTTTACTGATTTTCAAACTATTTTATTTATGCTTACTTTAAATATAATAATGACTATTTCATTATTAGTTATATTTAAAGAAAAATTAAAAAATGATTTTAAAGATTTATTAAAAAACCATAAAAAATACTTTAAAGAAAATTTAAAATATTATTTTATTGGACTTGGAGTAATGTTTATATCAAACATTATAATTCTTGCCTTTCATAATACAGGTCCTGCTAATGAAGAAGCAATTAGAGAGTTAGTTGAATTAAGCCCTATATATATATTCTTTGCATCAGTAATAGTAGCACCTATTACAGAAGAATTAGTGTTTAGACAAGGATTTAGGAATTTAATTAAAAATGATTTTTTATTTGTAATATTATCAGGTGTTGTATTTGGTGCTTTACATGTATTAGGAACTGTTACATCTACAATTGACTTATTATATATCATTCCTTATAGTTCATTAGGTATTGCATTTGCTTATATGTTAGTTAAAACTAAAAATATATATGTACCAATGAGTTTGCATTTCATGCATAATGGAATTTTAATGTCATTGCAAATACTATTATTGTTTTTATAAAAGACTTTGTCTTTTTTTTTTATTATGCTATAATTTTTATGGTGATAATATGAGAGAATATATAAATAATTTTAATATAAAAGAAGAAATAAAAAGAATAAATTATAAGAAGTATAAATATGTATTAGTATTTTTTATAATTGTTTTATCACTTTTATTATATTCTCGTTATATTTCAACTAGTGGTTTAATAGTAAAAGAATATAAAATCGAAAGTGATACTTTACCTATTGAGGCTCATGGTTTTAAAATAGTTCATTTATCTGATATTCATTATGGGTCTACTATAAATAAAAATAGATTAGAAGCAATTGTTGAAGAAATTAATTTATTAAAACCTGATATCGTAGTTCTTACAGGAGATTTATATGATGAAGTAGACATTAATACTGAAGATATTATAGAAGTTTTATCTAAAATAGAGGTAAGTGTTGCTAAATATGCTATATCTGGTAATCATGATTATGTAAGAAATGATTATCATGAAGTAATTGAAGCTTCTGGTTTTATTAATTTAGATAATACATATGATTTAATTTATTATGGTGGATATGAACCTATTTTAATTGCTGGTATGAGTACTAATTTATTGGGTCCTTCATTTGATAAATTAGCTACTACATTTGACTATTTAAATAGTTTTAAAAATATTGAAGGATTATCTGAAGAACAAATTACATCTTTAAAAGAAGATGAACCAAAATATAAAATTTTATTAGTTCATGAACCTGATTTTATTGAAGATTATGATTATGAACAATTTGATTTAATATTAGCAGGACACTCTCATAATGGACAAGTAAGACTTCCTTTTACAGGTGCTCTACATATACCTAACGGCGCTAAAAAATATTATGAACCATATTACGATTTAGGTGAATCTCAATTATATATTTCAAGTGGTTTAGGAACTTCTACTATTGATTTTAGATTTTTTAATAAACCATCTATTAATTTATATAGAATAACAAAAAAGTAAAGAATTTTATCTTTACTTTTTATTATACTCTTTTATATATTGTTTATTTTTTTCTCTTACTATTTCACTGCAACTATTATTTTGTAAAACTAATAATTCTTTTTTCTTTTGTTTTAAATTATTAATTGTTTCTCTTATCTTATTTTCTTTTTTATGCTTTATTTTAAACTCATTTATATCTATACTTTTTAATTTGTCATAAGTATATGCATGAATTGGTAAATCCCAATTTTTTAAAGTTGCATAGTTTTCTATTATATTAGCATAATTTTTACATTTGTTATAAAATTTTTCATCTTCTTTTTTTGTATGTTCAAATGTCCATATCATAGCTAAAGTACCTGATGCACCTACTATTGAAGGTAATATAAAAGAAGACATTGAAGGATCTAATGAATATAAAATTGGTATTGTAATTACTGTTGGTAATAATACTCCATATTTCACTAATTTATAAAATTCTTCTTTATATAAGTTTAATTTTGCTTCATTATTATAAAGACGTCTATAAGAAGATATACTTGAATTAAGTAGTGCATATATATCTTCTATATTATTTTGATCTAATATAATATTTTTTTCTTTTTCTTTTTTTTGTGAATCTTCCACAACATATTTTATCTGCATTTTAAATCTGTACTCCTTAAATGTTAATCTAATTTTGCTTTATATTCTTTACAAGCATCATCTAATTTATCTATTAATAAATCTACTTCATCAAAGTCTTTTAAACGACATCCTGAAGCATATATATGTCCTCCACCATTAAATAAAGATGCTATTTCATTGATAATAGGTCCTCTTGATCTAATAGATCCCCTAACTAAATTAGTGTTCTTATCATAAGAAAATACTACCCATGAATAAATTTCATTGATATAGTTAAAGTTATTTACCATGTTACCTGCTGCTGCTGGGTCTACATCGTATTTTTTTAATATTTCTTCTGTTAATTTAATATAAGCTAAACCGTTTTCAGTCACGGTCATATGAGTTTCAATATATCCTTGAAATCTAACTTCTTTTAAACTTCTTAAATATAGTGCTTCATATAAACTTGTGAAATCTAAATCAGTTTCTCTAATTAGTCTTGACACTAAATCAAAAGTTTTAGGTGTCGTATAATAAAATAAAAATCTATTTGTATCTGCAACTAAACCTATATATAATTTTTTAGCAGCATCTTTTGTTAATTTTAATTTAGTATTAAAAATTAATTCCATTACCATTTGTGATGCTGAAGATGCTAATTCGTCTATCCATTCTAATTTACAACTTTGCTCAATAAAAGGATGATGATCTATTTTAATTGAATCTTCAAATCTAGTTACATCTACTCCATCTACTCTTTTAATATCTGGTGTATCACATACGATTAATAATGAATTTTCATACATTGATTCATCAAATTTATCTAGTAGTCCTAAATATTTGAATTTATTAGCAGGAGTTCCTACTACATATACTTTTTTATTTGGAAATGTATTTAAAATAACATCTCCTAATCCTAAAGTTGAACCTAAAGCATCAGGGTCTGCTCCTATATGTCTTGCTATAACGATAGTATCGTATTTTTTAATTTTGTTATATATTTTTTTATAAATACTGTTTTTAAACATTGTATCACACTTTCTACTACTTGATTATACCACAAAACAAAAAAAAAGAAACGAATAATCGTCTCTTATTTTGTAAAGTTAAATGCGTCTCTTGCAATAACAACTTCTTCATCAGTTGGAACTACATAAACAGCTACTTTAGATTCTTTAGTTGTAATAATTCCTTCTTTATTTGGTAAGTATGAAGCTATTGAATTATTAACTTCTTTATCTAAGTAAATACCTAAACATTCTAATTTAGTAATAACTTCTTCTCTAAATGTTCTTGCGTTTTCACCAGTACCTGCAGTCATAACGATTGCATCTACATTACCATTTAATTCAACAAAGTATTGTGCAATGTATTTAACAATTCTATCAACATAAATGTTATTAGCTAAAGTACATAATTCATCACCTGAATTAACTCCAGCTTCAATATCTCTGTGATCTGAATATCTTTCACTAATACCAGCTAAACCTGATTTTTTATTTAAAATTGAATCAATTTCTTTTGGTGACATACCAGTTTTTTCCATAACATGGAAAATTGTTGCATAGTCAACATCTCCACAACGAGTACCCATTGTAATACCAGCATTAGGACCAAATCCCATAGTAGTATCAACACTTTCACCATTTCTTACACATGATAATGATCCACCTGAACCAATATGTGCAATGATTAAGTTAACATCTTTTTTACCTAATGTTTCTTGCATAGTGTTTGTGATATATTTATGACTTGTCCCATGGAAACCATATTTTCTTACTTTATAGTCTTTATACCAAGCATATGGTAGTGAATACATAAAGTTTACTTCTGGCATTGTTTGATGGAATGCTGTATCAAATACTGCTACGTGTGTTGCTTCTGGAATAGCAGCTTGCATTGCTTTAATTCCTGTTAAGTTGGCAGGGTTATGAAGTGGTGCTAAAGATGATAATTCATCGATTGTATTAACAACATCTTCAGTAATTACTGCTGATTGTGCGTATTTATCTCCACCGTGTACAACTCTGTGTCCTACACCTTTGATTTCAGATAAATCTGTAACTATTTTATTTTCAATTAACTCTTGAATTAATAATTCAACTGCTTCTGCATGAGTTTTTGTAAATACTTCTTTTTTAATTTTTTCTCCATTTACTTTGATTGTGTAGAAACTATCTTCTAATCCAATTTTTTCAAAATACCCTGAAATTAAAACTTCTTCTTGTGGCATTTCGTATGCTTGGAATTTTAAAGATGAGCTTCCTGCGTTTACTGATAATATTTTCATTTATTTTCCTTCTTTCTTAATTTTTATTTTTCATATGTGGGAATAAAACAACTTCTCTTATTGTTTCAACGTTACATAACATCATTATTAATCTGTCAATACCAATTCCCATACCACCTGCTGGAGGCATTCCGTATTCTAAGGCTTCAACGAAGTCCATATCTAAATCATTAGCTTCATCGTTTCCTAATTCACGTTCTTTTAATTGGTTTTCAAATCTTTCTAATTGGTCAATTGGATCATTTAGTTCTGTAAAGGCATTAGCATATTCAGTTCCCATTATAAATAATTCAAAACGATCTGTAAATCTTTCATCTTTTGATTTTTTTGCAAGTGGTGAAATTTCTACTGGATGACCATATACAAATGTTGGTTGTACAATAGTTTCTTCTACGAATTTTTCATAAAATGCATTTACTATATGTCCAAATAAATAATGTTGTTCAATTTCAACATTATGTTCTTTAGCTATTTGTTTAGCTTCTTCTAAAGTCATTTCTTTAAAGAAATCAACTCCTGTTATTTCTTTAATACCATCTACCATATGTAATCTTTTAAATGTATTAGGCGCTAAATTAATTTTTTCACCTTTCCAGTCAATTACATAATCTCCTGTTATTTCTTTTGCTAATGTAGAAAGTAACCCTTCAGCAATATCCATCATACCTTCCATATCACTATATGCTTTATATAATTCTATAGTAGTAAATTCTGGATTATGAGTTCTGTCTACACCTTCATTTCTGAATAATCTACCAATTTCATAAACAGCATCCATTCCCCCTACTAATAATCTTTTTAAAGGTAATTCTGTTGCTATTCTTAAATAAAACGGCATATCTAAAGTGTTATGATGTGTAATAAATGGTCTTGCTGATGCTCCACCTAATATAGGACTTAATATAGGAGTTTCTACTTCAACATATCCACGACTATCTAAATAATTTTGAATTGTACGTATAATTTTAGGTCTTGTGAAAGCTATTTTTCTTGCTTCTTCATTAACTATTAAATCTACATATCTTCTTCTGTATCTTTCTTCAACATCACTTAATCCATGATATTTTTCTGGTAATGGACGTAGTGATTTAACTAAGTGCATATATTCAGTTGCTTTTATAGTTAATTCTCCCATATCAGTTTTCATAGCAAATCCTTTTATACCTACGATATCTCCTAAATCTGCTTTTGAAAAAATCTCATAAGCTTCATCACCTATTAAATCTTTTCTTACATAGATTTGAATTTGTCCTTCTTTATCTTGAATATGCATAAATCCAGCTTTACCTTTACCACGTTTTGTCATTATACGACCTGCTATTGTAAATGTTGGTAATTCCATATCATGTAATTGTTCTTTTGTATAACCTTCATATAGTTCATTTAAACTTTTTGAATTTGCTGTTATATCTATTTTAGATCCAAAAGGATCTATTCCTAAAGATTGTAATTCTTTAGCTTTTTCTCTTCTTACTAATTCTTGTTCAGAAAATTCTCTCATTTTTTCACCTCTACTATTTTTGTTTGACTTATTACTTCATGTAATGCCAATTCATCTCTTTTATATAATAACACAAAAAGGGTTTTAATTACTAGAAAAACTTGGATAATTGCTAAAATTGATATCATTGTAAAATAAATAGTATCTGGTACTATAAATAAAAGTGATAATGATATTAAAATAAAGGCTAAACCATCTATTATAAAACTTCTAAATAATAAATCTGAAAGTTTTAATAATTCTTCTTTATGACTTTCTATTTTTAGTTTTAAATAATATTTCCCTATAGTTTGTCCATCAAAAAAATATGGCATCATTACAAAGTATCCGAATATATAAAATGCTAATATTATATAAATTGGAACTTGAATAGTATGAATATCATAAATAATTATTGAATATTGATTAAAATATTCTGAAAAACTTATTTCATTATTCATCATTAATTCGTTTAATGTGTTTAATTCTATATTTAAAATTTCTATATTATTATCAAAAAATAAAGATACAATACTTATAAAAATTAACATAATTAAAATATCTATTATGTAAGCTAATATTCTTTTTTTAGTCATTATTATCTCCCCTGTAATCTTCTATTACTTTTATAAACTCTTCAATTGTTTTAGTTTTAAATACTTTTTGTTTTATTTCTGTAGATTTATTTAATCCTTTTAAATACCAAGCAGTATGGGTACGCATTTCTAATAGTGCTACTTTTTTATCTTTTATTTCTAATAAATAATTTAGATGTTTTAAAATCATATCTAATTTTTCATCTTTTGAAATTTCTTTAGGGATTATACCTTCTTCTAAATATTCAACACATTCTTTAAATATCCATGGGTTACCTAAGCAAGCTCTTCCTATCATAACAGCGTCACAACCAGTTTGTTTTAGCATTTCTTCTGCTTTTAAATAACTAGTTACATCTCCATTACCTATTACTGGTATAGATACATTTTCTTTTACTTGTTTAATAATATCCCAATCAGCTTTGCCCGAATATCCTTGTGCTCTAGTTCTACCGTGCACTGTAATTGCTTTAGCTCCTGCCTCTTCTACTATTTTAGCGATTTCAACTGCATTAATAGAATTAGCATCCCATCCACTTCTAATTTTTACAGTTACTGGAATTGGTACCGCATTAACTACTGCTTCTACTATTTCTTTTACTTTTAAAGGATTTTTAAGAAGTGCTGATCCTGCTTGTGATTTAACTGCTACTTTTGGTACTGGACAGCCCATATTTATATCAATTATATCTGGGTTCATTACTTCATATATTTTTTTAGCTGCTATTACAAAAGAATCGACATCCGAACCAAATATTTGTTGTGATATAGGTCTTTCTATATCGGTCATATATAACATATCTAAAGTTTTTTTATTATCATACGTAACTGCTTTATCAGACACCATTTCACTTACAATTAAACCACATTTTAATTCTTTTGCTATTCTTCTAAAAGCACTGTTACAAACACCTGCCATTGGAGCTAACACTACTTTATTTTCTATTTCTACATTTCCTATTTTAAACATTAAATCACCTGTTTTTTTCTTTTATAATTATAATATAATATCTAGTTTTTTTCAATTGCTAATTTAGAATATATTATAGTTTATTCATTTTGCATTTTCTTTGATGTTTACTTTTTTTGTCGAAATATGATATATTAAATATAACAATATACTAGTACACCTTTTGATATGTAGAAAGGATAAAACGATGAAAAAATATCTAAATAATTTAAAGAAAAAATTAAAATTGAAAGGATTTACATTAATTGAGTTATTAGCAGTATTAGTAATTCTAGTTATTATTATGGCTATTACTACACCTATTATTTTAGGAGTTATAGATGATGCTAGAAAAAGCGCTGATAAAACAACTATGGAACAAATAGTTGATTCAGCTGACTTATATTATGCCGGTTCATTTTTAGATGTAGAACCAACAAAATTTGATGGATTAACTAACCTGTATGAAAATCTAGATTTAAGTGGTGAAAAACCGGTTGAAGCTTTAGTATATATAAAAGAAAACGGGGATGTATATTTTGAAGCTGAAAAAGATGGTATCTGTTATACAAAAACTTATGAATCCGATATAGTAATAGTTTCAGAAAGAGACGATTGTATGGAAAATGTATACAATGACCCTACTGAATATACTATAACAATAAACAACACTATTGGTGGACAACTAGTAAGTAATGTTATTACTGCTACCCACGGAACTAAAATAACGTTAACACCAACTGCTGATTTAAATTTTCATTTATCAACTATTACTTATAATGGTAATTATGTTGAAAATAATGAATTTATTATGCCAAGAGAAAATATTATAATAACTCCGATTTGGAACAAAGATTTATTTGATATTACTATAGTACCTTCTGCAAATGGAACGCTATCAGTTACTAATACTGAAGTTGCTTTCGGTGATACTGTTAATTTAGTTGCTACTCCAGATGAAAACTATAGATTAGATAAAATTTATGTGGATGGAAATGTACTTTCTGGAACATCTTTTGTTATGCCATCATCACATGTTTCTATTACTGCGACTTTCACAAAAATCACATATCCTATTACTATAACTAATTCTGCAGGTGGAACAATATCTTCTAATTTTGTAGCTGCAGCATATGGTGATTCTATAACTGTTTATAATACACCAGATTCTCAATATAGACTAACCGGTATATATTTAAACGGTGTTAAAATTAGTGGTTCATCTTTTGTTATGCCGAACAGCGCTGCCACTATAACAGCAACTTGGGAAAAAATAACATATGCAATTAATGTAACAAATTCACTAGGTGGTACATTAACTGTCAATAAAACTAATGCATCTTATAACGAAGCAGTTACTGTTACTGCCACACCATCAGCATATTATAAGTTATCTGGAATATATGTTAATGGGGTAAAAATAAGTGGCAATACATTTACTATGCCAGCAAACATTACTTCTGTTACTGCAATTTGGGAAAAAATAACATATGCAATTAATGTAACAAATTCACTAGGCGGAACATTAAACGTTAATAAAACTAGCGCATCATATAATGAAGTTATTACTGTTACTGCCATACCAATATCTAATTATATGTTATCGGGCATTTATGTTAATGGTATAAAAATAAGTGGTAACACATTTACTATGCCTGCAAACATTACTTCTGTAACTGCTACTTGGCAAAGAAACAATGATAGTGTAATTACTGGTGGAGCTATGGGTGGTTCCTTTGCTCAAGGATTTGGCTCTGCATATGTCGTTGTTAATAACGCAGGTTATTATGTTGCAAACTACGGGGCTACTGGAATTGATGTTAACTCATCATCTGGTTATGGAAACACATATCACATTTCAGGTCAACGTGATACTATTGCTAAAATTGACTTCAGTAATGTAAAATATATTGAATACACACTTAATGTGACTAGATCTTGTTCTTATCAATGTTCAAGTGACATAGCTTTAAAAATCGGAAGTAATGTAATTCCAGGAACATTAGTTTCTGAAGGCTTCCATTCTGAAAGTATTAAAAATTTTACAATTACAAAAAAGGTAGATATTACAAGTTTAGGAGCTGTTTTAAATACACCTCAGACTTTTGGAATATATGGTAAATATAGCCATCATGCTCCTTGGGCTAACTGGTATGGTGGTAATATTGTAATAAACCTTACATCATTAACTCTTTACTATAATTAAAAATACGAAAATACTTCGTATTTTTTTTGTTTACTACAGTGTTTACTTTTTTTGTCAAAATATGGTATATTAAATATAACAATATACTAGTACACCTTTTGATAATGTAGAAAGGATAGAAAAATGAAAAAATATTTAAATAATTTAAAGAAAAAATTAAAATTGAAAGGATTTACATTAATTGAGTTATTAGCAGTATTAGTAATTCTTGTTATTATTATGGCAATAGCAACTCCTATAATTTTAGGTATAATAGAGGATTCTAGAAGAAGTGCTGATAAAATAACAATGGAACAAATTGTTGATTCAGCCGATTTTCTTTATTCTGCATCCTTCCTTGATGGAGAACTTACCTCAAAATTTGACGGAATAACTAATGTATATGACGATTTAATTTTTAGTGGAACTGAACCAGACAGAGCAGAAGTTTATATAAAACCTAATGGACAAATTTACTTTGAAGCTGAAAAAGATGGTATTTGCTATACTAAAACATATGATTCTGATGAAATAATAGTTTCTGAAAGAGATGATTGTTTAGAAAATGTTTATAACGATCCAACTGAATATACTATTACTATATCAGAACCAGTAGGCGGTACATTAATGTCTAATGTTTTAACTGCCACTCATGGAACTAAAATTTTATTAGACATTGTTGCTGATAGCAACTATGATTTAGCAAAGATTACTTATAATGGAATAGAAATTTCAAACAATTCATTTATAATGCCAAATTATGATATAACTATAGATGCAACATTTAAAAGAAACGATGAATGGTTAATCATCGAAAACAGCCAATTTTCAGACGATTTTGCTGGATTTGAAAATGCTAAATTTCAAACTTATTCAAGTACAGGTTACACTCCAAGTAATAATGGCACTACTGGTATGAATTTCGGTGCTTCTGGTGGATATGGTAATACATATAACGGAAACTCTATCAGAACTACTATAGATACGATTGATTTTAGCGAAGTTCAATCGATAGAGTATAAACTAGTTATCGAAAGGACTTGTGCCAACGCGTGCCAAGATGATTTCTATTTAAAAATAGGAAACACTAAGGTTCCTATTGCATCATCAGTAAGTCATCATTATCCTTGGGACTACACAGTATATAACGGGGAAACATTCACAATTACAGAAAATGCCGATATAACTAATCTCAACATTGATTTTGCACAACCTCAAACTTTAAGCATTTATGGTTATTATCAACACTATGCACCTTGGAATAACTGGTATGGCGGAGAAATTTCTGTTACTTTAGAATATTTAAAACTACATTATAAATAAAATTAAAATACGATTATTCGTATTTTTTTATATAAAAAAAGATAGTTATTTTATTAAACTATCTTCTGTCATTTCTTTTGGTTTTTTTAAATTCATTATATTTAACATTGTTGGTGCTATATTAGATAGTTTACCATTACTTAATTCAAATCCTTGTTTAGTAATTATAAATGGAACTCTTTCTGTTGAGTGTGATGTTATGACATTATTATATTCATCTAACATATAATCACTATTACCATGATCTGCACATACAAATAAAACACCATCTAATTCTTTTACTTTATTATATATTTTACCTAGACACTCATCAACTACTTCTAATGCTTTAATAGTAGCAGTCATATCTCCTGTATGTCCTACCATATCTCCATTAGCAAAATTTAATATAATTACATCATAATTATTTATTTTGTCTAATAAAGTATTAGTTATTTCATATGCACTCATCTCTGGTTTTAAATCATACGTTTTAACTTTAGGTGATGGTATTAATAAATGATCGCAGTTAATTAAATCTAATTCTTTACCACCATCAAAAAAGTAAGTTACATGAGCAAATTTTTCTGTTTCTGAAATTCTTAATTGTTTTAATTTATTATTAGCAATATATTCTCCAAAAGTATTTCTTATAGTTTCTTTTTGATAAACATAACTACATTTTACTTCATCACTTACAGGACACATTGTTACTAATTTAATATTTTTTAATTTTTTTCTTTCAAATTCTATTTTATCATTAGTTAATGCAGCAAATAACTGTCTTGCTCTATCTGGTCTATAGTTAAATAAAAGTATACCATCTGCTTCTTCAATTAAGCCTTCTTTATCAATAATAGATGGTACTACAAATTCATCCGTTATATTGTTATTATAATTATATTCTATACATTCTTTATAAGAATTAAATAGTTGGGCAGAGCCTTCAACCATTGCTTGATAAGCTAGTTTAGTTCTGTCGTAGTTGTTGTCCCTATCCATTGCATAAAAACGTCCTGAGATAGTTGCTATACTACCTAAATTAGCTTCTTTTAGTTTTTTATCTAATAACTCTAGATATTTTTCTGCTACTTTTGGTAAAGTATCTCTTCCATCTAGAAAAGCATGGATATATAGTTTTTTAATACCTTTTTCTTTAGCAATATCTATTAAACTAAATAAATGATTTATATGTGAATGAATTCCTCCATCTGATAATAAACCTGCAATATGTAATTTACTATTTTTTTTATTTACATGTTTAATTAAATTATTTAATTCTTTTTTGTCTTTTAAAGTATTTTCTTCTATATCTTTATTGATACGAGCTAAAGATTCAAAAACAATTCGTCCTGCTCCAATATTAGTATGTCCTATTTCTGAATTACCCATCTGTCCAACTGGTAAACCTACTGATATTCCACTTGCTTCTAATAAACTATGTGGATAAGTTCTTGCTAAATAATCAAAATTAGGCATATTTGCCTGTTTTACTGCATTTCCATGAGATTCTTTTCTCATACCTACACCATCTAATATACATAATACATATGGTTTCATATTATCACCTATTATTATTTTACCATATTTTTCTAAATTATAACTTAAAATGAAAAAAACTTTAATATTTTTTTAAAGTCTTTTGCATATCTCTTAGTATATCTTTTTCTTTTAATGCTTGTTTTTTATCATATGTTTTTTTACCCTTAGCAAGTCCTAATAATATTTTAGCTCTTCTTCCCTTAAAATATAGTTTTAACGGTACTAAAGTAAGGTTATCTAGAGTTAATTTATTATTTAATTTTATTATTTCTTTTTTATGAAGTAATAGTTTTCTATTTCTTTTTTCTTCATGATTAAATCTATTTCCTTCTTTATATTCACTTATGTGCATGTTAAGAAGTGATACTTCATTATTTCTAATTAAAGCATAGCTATCTTTTAAGTTGGCATTACCATTTCTAATTGATTTTATTTCAGTTCCTGTTAAAACAATACCTGCTTCATAAGTATCAATTATTTCATAATCAAAATTGGCTTTTCTATTTAATATCTCCATGTTTTACTAACACCTTGTCTTTCTTCACTATTTCAAAGTTAATAGTATGTTCTTCTTTTGAAGCTGATTTAACTAATATAGTAACTTTATTACCTAACCTATATAGTGCTTCTTTGTTTATATTTCTTATTGTATACGATTCTTCATCAAAATAGCAACCATTTATTGAATTAATTGACACTTTTCCTTGAATATTATTGTCTAATTGTACATATATAGCTGTTTGTGTTAGTTCCGATATTTGTCCTTCAAACTCTTTTCCTACTTGTTGTTCCATGTACTCTGCTGTAAACATTTTTTCAACTTCTCTTTCTGCTTTTTGTGCTCTTTCTTCTGTTGTTGATAAATGAGTTGATAATGTAATTAATTCTTTTTCTAATTGTTCTAAAAATTCGTTTTGACAGTTATATTCAAATAGTATTTTTTTAAGTATTCTATGGTCTTTTAAATCTGGATATCTTCTTATTGGTGAAGTCATATGAGCATATTCTTTACTTGCTAGTCCAAAATGTCCAATATTTTTTTGAGCATATTTTGCTTTCTTCATGGCTTTTAATATAGTCTTAGTTAAAATAGAATAATCGTCTCTGTTTTTTAAATCTTCCAATACTAATTGCAAACTTTTAGCATGAACAATATTTTCATCTTTTAGCCTTTTTTTTGCATTATATCCAATAGTAGACAATATATCTACTATTTTTTCTATTTTGTCTTCTCTTGGATTGTCATGAATTCTATATAAGAAAGGTAAGTTTAAATTAGATATATAATTAGCACTAGCTTCATTTGTAATTATCATAAACTCTTCAATTAATTTTTCTGCTTGTCCACGATTATGTATAATAACATCAACAGGTTTACCTAATTTGTTAAATAATATTTTAGTTTCTCCTGCTTCAAAATCAATGGAACCTCTATCTTCTCTATTTTTTCTTAATAGTTTTGCTAATTTATTCATTTCTTCTAATTTTTCTTTAAATGGTTCATATGAAGGGATTTCTACTCCATCAAATACTTTATTTACTGTGTTATAATCCATTCTTTTTTTAGAATTTATAACTGATAAATAAGGTTGGAAATCAATTATTTTTCCTTCTTTATTTATAGTTGTTTGAAAAGTAAATGCTAATCTATCAACTAGTTCATTTAAAGAGCATATTCCGTTTGATAATTCATGTGGTAGCATAGGCACAACTCTATCAACTGGATAAAAAGAAGTTCCTCTTTTTTTAGCTTCATTATCAATATGTGTATTTTCTTTAACATAATGTGATACATCTGCTATATGCACTGATAATACAAAATTACCATTTTCTTTTATTTCTAAAGATATAGCATCATCTAAATCTTTGGCATCAATTCCATCTATTGTAAATATCATTTGGTTTCTTAAATCAATTCTATCTGCTATCTCTTCTTTAGTTACTTCTTGATTAATAGTTCCTACTTCATCTAATACTTCTTTTGGAAATGTATCTGGTATTTCAAATGCTTTAATTACTGATAAAACATCTATTCCTGGATCATCTTTATGACCTATTACTTCAACTACACTTCCTTTATAAATATCTTTTTCTTCTAGTTCATTTATTTTAAATACTACTTTTTGTCCTTTAAGTAAGAATTGTTTATCTTCTTTTGTATCGATATTTATTTTAATTTTATATCTTGGATCATCTGGTTTAATATATAATTTTTTTGTTTTTTTATCTTGTTTTATTTCTCCTACTAACTTTTTATCTGATTTTGCTAATATTTTTTTTATGCTTCCTGCATATCCTATTTCATCTTTTTTAAAATATAAAAGTACTATGTCTCCATTTAATGCACCTTTTAATTTGTCTTGTGGAATATATACATCTTTTTCTAAACCTTCTATATTAACAAAACCATATCCTCTTGATGTTAGTTCTAGTTTACCTACTTTATGATCTTTATCTTCTAGAGATGAATATTTTAATTGTTTATTTTTCTTGATTCTAAAATTGTCTTCTAAATTATTTAATATAATAGTAATTTGTTCCTCTTCTACTTCTAAAATATTTGCTAAGTCTTTAGATGTATAAGCACATTTTTGTAATAATCTTAAAATTGAAACGTATAAATTTTCTAATGAATAATCTCTATTTTCTTTCATTGTAAACCCTCCATTTTAATTATAAGACATATTTTCATATTTTAAAAGGTAAATAATAAAAAAAAGAAAAGTTTTACTTTTCTTCTACCTGCTTTACTGGTTTTGCTATTTCAAAATCAACTGTTTTAGCTGCTTTTGAAGCATTTTTTACAAGTACTCTTATCTTGTCACCAAGTCTATAAGTTTTTCTATTTCTAGTCCCTACTAATGAGAATGTTGTTTCATCAAATATATAGTAATCTCCTTTTATATCAGATATCTTTACTAAACCTTCTACTAAGTTAGGAAGTTCTACAAACATACCAAAAGATGTAATTGAAGATATAACACCATCGAATTCTTCTCCTATATGTTGTTCCATATATTCGGCACATTTCATATCGTTTACTTCTCGTTCACATTCTATAGAACTTCTTTCTTTTACAGATGAATGTTCTGTTAAGAATGTTAATTTAGTATCCCAATATTTAATAGTTTCTCTATCCATTTGATTTTTAAATAAATATGTTCTTAATAATCTATGAACTGTTGTATCTGGATATCTTCTAATTGGTGAAGTAAAATGAGTATAGTATTTACTTGCTAAACCAAAGTGTCCAATATTATTTTTGTCATATATTGCTTTTTGCATACTTCTTAATAGTAATGATGATAAAATATGAAATTCTTTTTTATCTTTTAATTCTAATAATATAGCTTGCATTGTTTTAGGTGTAATATTAGCTTTTTTCATTCCAATATTATATCCTAATACTTTGATAAATTTTAAGAAGCTATCTACTCTTTCCTCTTTTGGAACACCATGAATTCTATAAACAAATGGTAATTCCATAAAGTAAATATGTGTCGCTACAGTTTCATTAGCTGCTATCATAAAGTCTTCGATTAACTTTTCTCCAGTTCCTCTTTCTCTTAATTTAACATCTATTGCTTTTCCTGTTTCATCTACTATTATTTTAGATTCATCTATATCAAAATCAATATAACCTCTTTTAGTTTTATTTTCTCTTAATATATAAGCTAATTCTTCCATTAATTTTAACTTATTAACAAATTCTTCATAGCCTTCTTCTACTGTATTATTTTCTAAAATATCATTTACTGCTTTATAAGTCATTTTTATTTTTGAATTAATTACACTTTCAAAAATATTATAATCTACTACATTACCATCTTTATCAATTTCCATTGAACAAGACATCGCTAATCTATCTACATTTGGATTTAATGAACATATACCGTTTGATAATTTATGAGGTAACATAGGTATTACTCTATCTGCTAAATATACTGATGTTCCTCTATCATATGCTTCTTTATCTATTTCTGTATTTTCTTTAACATAATAAGATACATCAGCTATATGGACTCCTAAAATAAAGTTTCCGTTTTCTAATTTTTCAATTGAAATTGCATCATCTATATCTTTTGTATCGGCACCATCGATTGTGAAAATAACTTCTTCTCTTAAGTCTTTTCTTCCAATCATTTCTTCTTCTAATACTTCACTTGGTATTTCTTCTACTTCATTCATTACTTCTTCTGAAAATTCAGTATTTATTCCGTATTTATATACTATTGATAATATGTCTACACCTGGATCATTTTTATGTCCTAATACTTCAATAACTTCTGCATTATAGTTATTGTCTTTTAATTTTTTAGTAATTTTAATTAAAACTTTATTTCCGTCTACTGCATCTTTACTTACTTCTTTTGGTATTGTAATATTAAGTCTTACTTTATCATCATCTAGTTTAATTTTACCGACATTTTCTTCTTCATAGTACTCACCTACCATTGGTGAAAATTTACGGTCTACTACTCTAACAATTCTTCCTTCTAAGTCTAGTTTTTTCTTAGATGTTATTTCTACTACTACTTTGTCTCCATGAATAGCATTATTCATATTTGGAGGTGCTATAAAAACATCAATATCTCCTTCGATATCAACAAAACCAAAACCTTTTTTATTTGCTATTAATCTTCCTAATTTTAAATTACTATTATTAAATAACATATATTTATCTTTGTTAGTTCTATAAACTTGTAAAGTGTCTTCTAAGGTATTTAGCGTTTTAATTAATTCTTTTAATTGTTCTACACTGTTAAAACTAAGTGAATCATTTATTTCACTTACGCTTAGTGCTACTTTTTCTTCTGTTAATAATTTTAATATTCTTTCTTCCATATTATCACATCCTAATATTATTATAAGTTAATTTCCAATAAATAGATAGTCTTTATTAAAAAAACTTACACTTATAGTGTAAAGCCTTTTTTATTATTTTCTTATTTTTTTATTTTATACTTCTTCATAGTCTATTTTTTCAATTTCTACTTGATTAATAGATGAAAATCTTTTTGTAATTTTTTCTGATGTTGTATGAAGTTCTACTACACTTTTATTTACTGATTCAATACTTCTAGATAGTTTTTCCCATCTATCTTTATATCTTTGGAATTCAGTTGCAAGTAAATTTAATTCTTTATGGATAATTGAAGTGTATTTATCTCTTTCCATATTTTTAATTATTACTTGAATAGTTGTAAGTGTACTTATTAAAGTTGTTGGACTTGTAAGCCATACTCTTTTTTTATAAGCATATTCTACTATATCTGGATGATAGGCATTTACTTCTGCAAATATTGCTTCTGCTGGTAAGAACAAAATTGCTTGATCTGATGTAACATCTTCAATTATATATTTACTGCTTATCGCATCAATATGTTTTTTCATATCTGTTTTAAAGTTTTTAAATGCTATTTCTCTTGTTTGAACATCATTGTTTTTATCAACCATTGCTTGATAGTTTTCCAATGGGAATTTTGAGTCTATTGCTATTAAACCTAATGGATTTGGTGCGAATAAGACACAGTCTGCTATTGCATTATTTTGAAATGTATATTGCATTTGATATATTTTATTATTGTTTTCTCCAAATACATTAGACATAATATTTTTTAAATTTACTTCACCAAATATTCCTCTTGATTTTTTATCTGTTAACACACTTTGTAACGATACAATATCAGATGATAATGTATCTATTTTCTTTTGTGCTTCATCTATTTTAGAAAGTCTTTCTAATACTGTAGTAAATGTTTTATTAGTTTTTTCGAAGTTTTCATCTATTCTTTCATTTACTTTATCACTAATTAGTCTTAGTCTAAAATCTATTTTTTCATTTAATTTTTCAAATTCTTCTTGATTACTTTTATTTAATAAATCTTTAAAGAAGTTTAATTCTTTTAACATATTCATTTCTAATTTACCTAAACGTTCTGTTATATTTGACTCATTAATATTTTTAAATAACGATATTGTTACTAATATTATTATAAGTACTAAAAGTCCAATTATTATATATTCCATAAAACCATCCTATCCTATATCAAATTTTTTGTTTATTACTTTTGAAATAAAGTAAGTAAATAACATAAATAATATAATTTGTATTAATGTTTTTGTATCAGTAAAACTTTCGATTAATGTAGTACCGACAAAAGCCCAGAAGTAAACCATAAATATTTTACCAATAGCTAATGCTTTAATAAACTTTTGATATTCCATCTTAGATAATCCTGCTGCTATATTTACTAAAAAAGCAGGTGTAAAAGGCATTGCTACAATTAATACTAAACTACTAAAATCTATATTAGATATACTTTTTTCTATTTTTTTAATAGGTTCTTTACCTTCTATTTTTTTATATAGCCAAGTTCTAAATCCTTTTCTAAATAAAAAAAATGATAAAGTACATCCTATCAGTGTTGCAACATAAGATATTAAAAATCCTTGAATATTGCCAAACACTAATATATTTAAAGTTATGAAAACAGATAAAGGTATTATAGGAACCATAGATTCAAATATTATGATTAAAACACCTACTATAAAACTAAATAGTGGGTCTGCTGTAGTTGCAAATAATTTAACTGCCTCTATAATATCTGTTAGTAATAATTCTATTGTTTCTAATACTTCCATATTTTCACCTATAAACATTATAATACATTTATTAATTTTTTAATAGAGTAAATTTATTTATTTTCAACTTTATTATCATCTTTATATTGGTAATTTAAAGCATTGCTTTTGTTAATTACAGAAGTTTCAAGTTTCTTTTCTAAATCATTACGTGCTACTTTTGCAGTATTACCACCCATTTTAGCTATTCTTTTATTTTGTTCTAAACCTTGTGGACTATGCTTTTTAGCAAGCTCTCTTGTTGCTATTTACCCTAAATCAGCTAAC
>CAYJEO010000009.1:0-10191 GCA_964369355.1 uncultured Muribaculaceae bacterium
TGGTAATACTGCTACTTTATAAGGTGCAATATATGGATGTAATTTTAATACTTCTCTTGAATCATTTTCTAACTCTTCTACAGTATAAGTTTCACATAATAAAGCAAGTAAACTTCTACCAACACCATATGTACTTTCAATAATGAAAGGAACATATTTTTCGTTAGTTTCAGGATCTAAATACTCTTGAGAAACACCACTATATTCTTGATGTCTAGTTAAATCATAATTAGTACGATTATGAGTACCATTTATTTCATCAAACCCCCAAGGGAAATTATATTGAATATCACAAGCAGATTTAGCATAGAACGCTAATTTATCGTGATCATGAAATCTTAAGTTCTCTGACTTAATACCTAAATCAGTATAAAACTTTTTACCATAATCTTTATAAAAGTCATAAAGCGCTACATCGTCTCCATCCTTACAGAAAGTTTGATATTCCATTTGTTCAAATTCAACAGTTCTAAAAATAAAGTTACCTGGTGTAATTTCATTTCTAAAAGCTTTACCAATTTGTCCAATACTAAAAGGCAATTTAGTTCTAGAAGTTCTTAATACATTCAAGAAATTCACATACTCACCTTGTGCATTTTCAGGTCTTAAATATATTTTTAATTTAGATTCTTCAGTTACTCCTCTATATGTTTCAAACATTAAGTTAAACTCACGAATATCTGTATAATCTAATTTACCACATTTAGGACACACTATTTTTTTATCGTTAATAGTTTGAATCATTTCTTCATTAGTTAATGCATCTGCACCTTCGATACCAGCATTTTCCAATAATTTATCAGCCCTATGTCTTGTTTTACAAGATTTACAATCTATTAATGGATCTGAAAATCCTCCTACATGACCAGATGCTTCCCAAACTCTAGGATGCATTAAAATACTAGGATCTACTTCATAAGCATTTCTTTTCTCTTGTATAAATCTTTTTCTCCAAGCATCTTTTAAATTATTTTGCATTCTACTTCCAAGTGGACCATAATCCCAAGTATTTGCTAAACCACCATAAATTTCACTACCTTGGTAAATAAATCCGTGTTGTTTACAAAATGCCACTAATTTTTCCATTGTTATTTTTTCCATAAATCCTCCTTAAAAACAATAAAAAGATTCTTTTAAATGTAAGGACTAATTGCTAGCGGTTCCACCTTACTTATTCTAAAAGAATCTCTTTAAAGTTATATTGCTCCAGGTTTCCAAGCCCATCATCGCATTGATATATCAATAATAATATTTTTTTTTACTTTTGTCAATATTATACATTTACTTTATTTAATTCTTTTAAGAAATTTTTACTTTTTAAATAAAGTCCTGTATAAAAGTCATAATAATTATCTAAAAAAAGATTAATTTCTTTTTTTATTTTTTCAGATACATCTAGTTTCTCTATTTTAGCTATATCAACATAATAAAATAAACGAATTAATTTAATAGTTTTAACATCGACTAAAAATTCATTAGTACGACAATTCCTGCATAAATAACCACCTTTATGACTATTTAGAGTCGCTATATTTGTTTTATTACCACAAACACTACAACCATCTAATACAGGCATAACTCCTAAAAAATCTAAATATTTTAATTCTAAAATATTAGTAATTACTAAAGGATCAAAACCTTCATCTATTTTAATTAAAGCATCAATTAACAAAGTCATTACATCTATACTAGTTTGTTTAATTACTTGTTCAGTTAATTCTAAAATATACGAAGTATAACTAATACTATTTATATTTTTTTTAATATTTTTAAAAGGATTATAGACATCACATGAAGTTAAAGTTGATAATTTATCTTTTTTATAATAAATAATAAATTTACCATATGTTAGTTTAGTAGATATACTTCTTAAATTACTCTTCATAGTTCTTGCACCTTTACAAAGGCAAGAAATTATTCCGTAATCATGAGTAATAATATCAACTATTTTACTAGTTTCACCATATGTTTTTTCTTTGATAATTATTCCTTCAACTTCTAAAATCATCTAATCTTCCTTATCTTTATTTTTATAAAGTAAATAATATTCTAATTTACCTGTTGTTTTAAATAATTGCCATAACATTTCTTTCATAATATCACCTATTATAATTATGAAATTATATATTATAAATTATTCAAAATCATTAAATCCAAATTCTGACAAATACTTTTCTTTATCTCTCCATTTTTTAACAGTTTTAACAAAAAGTTCTAAATAAACTTTTTTACCTAATAAATCTTCGATATCTTTTCTTGCTCTTGTCCCTATTTCTTTTATCTTACTACCTTGAGCACCTATTATAATTTTCTTTAAAGAATCTCTATCAACTATAATACTAGCATTTATTCTATAGCTAGTTTTACTATATTCTACTGAATCAATTACACAAGTAACTGAATGAGGAACTTCTTCTCCTGTTAAATTAAATACTTTTTCACGGATATATTCTGCAATTACAAATTCAACTGGTTTATTAGTAATTGTTTCATCACCATAATATTTAACACTATCTGGTAAGTAATTTTTTAAAACTTTTAATAAAGTTTCTATATTTTTACTTTTTAAAGCAGAAACTGGAATTATTTCTTTAAAATCATATAAATCTTTATATTCAACTATTTTTTCAATTAATTGATCATTAGATAATTTATCTATTTTGTTCAATATCAAAATAACTGGTTTATTTACTTCTTTAAAACGTTCGATAATATATTTATCTCCACCACCTAAAGAATCAGATGCATCTGCTAACATTAATACTACATCAACATCATCAATAGAATAGTAAGCTTGCTTATTTAAATATTTACCTAATTTATGATTTGGTTTATGAATACCTGGTGTATCTACAAACACTATTTGTGTATCTTCAGTATTATAAACACCTTGGATAATATTTCTAGTTGTTTGTGGTTTTGAAGAAGTTATAGCAACTTTTCTTCCAATTATTGTATTTACTAAAGTAGACTTACCTACATTAGGTCTTCCAACTAAGGCTACAAATCCTGATTTCATATTATATCCTCCTTAGAAAAAGGATAAGGACATAATTCACTTACACTTTTTACTGCACTTTCTTTTTTCATATTATATACGTATATTAATGTTTCTTTATCAAAAAACTCTACCATGACTTGTCTACATAAAAAACAAGGCATACTTAAATTAGTAGAATCTGCACATAAAATATGAATACTTTTAAATTTTGTATATCCTTCTGATATCGCTTTAAAAATTGCCATACGTTCAGCACAAATAGTTGCACCAAAACTTGCATTTTCTATATTTACTCCTGTAAATAATTTACCATCCATAGTTTCAACTACACAACTTACTCTAAATTTTGAATAAGGACTGTAAGATTTATCTAAATTATTAATTAAAATATCTATCATAATACCTCCATAATTCTAGGTAAGAATATAATTATCGCTCCTGCTAGTGCAGTTATTGATAATAATAAAGTAGCACTTGATGCTGTATCTTTAGCTATTTTTGCTAAAGGATGTCTTTCCGTTGTTACTAAATCTATAGTTGCCTCTATTGCAGTGTTTAACATCTCAGATGCTGCAACACAACCCATAATACCTATACAAAATAACCATTCATAGTTTTCTATATTAAAATATATACCTGATATTACTGTTACTAACATTGCAAGTATTATTATAATCATATTATGTTCATTTTTAATTGAATAAAATATACCACTTACAGCATGTCCAAAACTTTTAGCATATCTAACAATAGGGTTTCCTTTATCTTTTCTTCTTAATACTTTATCTTGCAACTTCATTTAAATCTAAAATCTCCTTTTGTCTGTCAAACATTACTTTTTCTTCTTTTTCATTCATATGATCATAACCTAATAAATGTAATAATCCGTGAACTGTTAAAAAGCAAAGTTCTCTTTTTAAAGAATGTCCATATTCTATAGATTGTGATTTTGCTTTATCTATAGATATATATATATCCCCTAAAACTCTAAAGTCTAAAGTAATATCTACATTGTCTTCTAAGGCAAAACTAATTACATCAGTTTCTACATCCTTATTTCTATATTGTTTATTAATTTCTTTTATAGTTTTATTATCTACTATAATGATATTAAATATAGCATTATTAACAGATTCTAAAGATAAAGTTGATTCAATTATTTTTTCTAAATCTAAAACATTAATTTCTTCTGAAGTTTCATTTATTATTTCATAACTATTCATACAATTCCTCCTACATTTAAAAGATAAAAAACTATTAAAAATAAAAATATCGATACAATTATATTATAAAATACATTTGTTTTCAATGGTTTTGGTAACAAATCATTTATTATATCTAATGATTTGTATAATAAATAACCACACATCCCACCTAATACATTTAACAATATATCATCAATATCAAATACTCTGCCTATATATAGTTGCGTTACTTCAATAGAAGATGATACTAGTAATGATAAAATAAAAGCAGTAATACCTTTATCAAGTTTCAAAAAGTATCCCGTGAAAAACCCAAAAGGCATAAATATTAATATATTTCCTATAACATTTCTAATAAATAAATTAGAACCTAATGTATATCTAAACATTTCTTTAAAAGGAATAAAATTTGATGTTGACCAACTAACATCTTGGAAAGATACAACATAAAACAAACATATTACATATATAACAAAACCAAACAACAATAATTCCTTATAAAAAATAAACTCTTGCTTGTTTTTTAATAAATAAGTTATCCTTAAGGAAACCATTATAACTGATGTAATAAAAACCATAGGCCATACATTAGCAAATATTTCTAAAACTGTTTCTCTAATCATTTATTTCTCCTACTATCAATTCATAATCAGTTATATTTTCATACACTGCTACAAAAACTTCTACTTTTACTAATTCTTCTTGAATATCTGTTTTCAAACACTTTGAAGTTATAATATATTCATCTTCATCTAAACTTTTTTCAATCGTTGATTTTGCTTTTAACAAAGCTTGTTCTATTGCTTCTTCTTCTGTTAAAACTTGGTCGATTATTTTTATTTCCTCTTGCGTTTGATACGTTAATTTAAATGGTATTAATTCATTATTAAATATCTTTTTTTCTTCTATATCACTATATTCATATTTATTAAAATCAAATAATGATAAATTATAGTTTAAAAAAGAAATATTAAATACATTTTTAGTATTACCAGTTTTTAACTCTTCATAATAAACATATGGATATTCCACATCTACAGTATACCATGTTTCTGCAAAAACACTACCATTTGCTGATATAGTATTTTTAATTTCTTCATTTAAATAAATATCTCCAGATATTATAACATCACCTTTTTTTACATAATCATTAATGTTTTTTACAATTTGACCAGAGGTGGCTACTATACTTTTTATTATACCATCTTTTGAAGCAATAACGTGCCTATTTTCAAAAATTAAATCTTCTTCATTCTTAATTCTAGGTTCTAACCTTACAATATATTTAATTCCTTCTTTAGTTATTTCTAGCCATTCAATTGTATCTTTATTTTCTGATAATATATTTTCCTTTATTATTTGTATTTCACTATAAGACTTAGAAAAACCATATTGTTCTATCCCATATTTATTAAGCTGTTCTAAAATATAATTATTTAATGAACTATTATTAGTAATAACTTCTATTTCAAATATTATATTGCTTAAAATATTTAATATAATTAAAGATATTACACCAAAAAAAATCAAGTATTTATTTTTAATTAAATTTTTTTTAATTAATGAAACACCTTTTTCTTCTAATATAATTATATCGTATATTGTTTTAATTTCCTTTAAAACATTTAAATCTTTTTCATATATTTCAATAATTATTTCTTTAAACGATACATAAGTAATTTTTAAAATATCTATATTGTTTGTATTTAATCTTTTTATAAATCGTTCTATATTTTTACCTTTTATATTAAGGACCACTTTATTATTTAAATTCATCAAGCTACCTCAGTTCTAATGATTTTATGACTCCTGTTATTAAAACTTCATCTTTTAATAATTTTGATATAACCAAATTTTGTCCATTTACAATTATTTTACCTTCATTATACTGTAAAGTAATTTTGTTATCTGTTATATCTAATATTTGTTTATAGTTAACTATATTTACTCTCCCATTTAAAAAAATAACTTTAAACTCATCTTCTAGTATATATGTTTTAATTTTAGAAATAATATTCAATGATATCACCTATATTAATTTTATTAAAGAAATAAAAAAAAAGAATAAAAAAACATCTTAACGATGTTTTCTTGGAGCTGCATATATACCATCTATACTATTATCTATTCTATCTTTTACTATTTGCTTAGCATATACAAAGGCGTCTATTACCAACGGTTTATATTTATCTGGAAAATTATTATAAATTCCTTCTAATAAATTATTTAATTCTAGCACCTCTAAATTTGATACAAAATATATTGAATTTAAGAAATGACTTAATCTCCACCACATACCCATTATAAATGTATAATCTCTTCTTTTCAAAAGGTCTTCAAGTTCAATTTCTTGGTTTTCAAAAAATTTTTTTTAAAATCCTCTGGAACTTCTAATTTATTTGCATCAACATTTTCAACAGGAACATTTATACTGCTAGATATAATTTCTTCTGTTTTCATATTGTTAAATTTCATTATTTCTTCTTTCGAAATACCAAAATGTTTACTTATATCATCTAATGTATCATTCAATACACCATAAACAACAGAGCTTCTAATAACTGGAAATTCACCTGTTAAATTTTGATATAAAATATCAATTTGATCAACATCTTTAACCATTTGAACAATAGTCGCTATAATTAATTGTTCAGAACTGTTTAAAGTATATTTACCTCTTAATACATCCAAATTTAAATTACTAGGATTAGTTACCTTAATAGACATAAATCCATTTAATTCAGCTTGCTGATGATATCTTACTGCATAACCAACAGCATCATATACATTTTCAGGTATTTCAAACCTTGATTTATACTTTTCTTCTTGCATCATATCATATCCATATTCTGCATGTGATTTACCATTAAATAATAAAGTTGATTTATCAACAAAATTATTATTAGTTGCTGCTTGTGGAAATCTTGCTATATCATGAAACAAAGCTGATACTTTAAGCAATTTAACAAAATCAATTTGAAAATCCATCGACTCAGCCATTTTAGTTATATCATTAACGATACGCATAGTATGGTCTAATTTAATATCAATTAATTTATTTCTATGATATATAATAACATTTTCTACTTTTGCATTTTTTAAAACTTCGCCTGAAACTATTAAATTATTTTTAAGTACCTCACCCGATTTTAAATCACCATAAGAGAAAAGTGTTGCTTTTAATTTTTCTCGCCAATTTGCAGGCACTTTATCAAACTCATTTTTAATTTTTTTATAATCCATCATATGTTCCCCTATCTATTTTTACTTTTTCTATTTTCTTCATCGCTATCTAGTTTTAAAAATTCTTGTTCAAAATTTATCTTTTTTTCATAATATTTATATTTTTCTAAATCCCATAGTTCAAAATAATTTCTACAACCAGTAAACAAACAATTCTTTTCCAGTGAAGCATGTTCAATGTAATTTAGTGGTATTTTAATTTTATTATTTTTAACCTCTATTAATTGCTTTTCCAACGGTATTTTTTCAACTTGTTCTAAATGTATAATTAATTCCTCATCAAAAAATGCTAATGCATTATCATAAAATTTTGTTATGTATAAGTTTTTCTTTATTTTTTCACTTATTTTTTTTGGAATAGTGATAGTATCATGATTCAGGATGGACTCATATCTCCCTATAAATTGATTATTAATATTACTCATTAAAACACCTCTTCATTAAATTTATTATAGCCTAAAAGAATAAAAAGTCAAATGGGGCTAATTAACTTGCAAAAAAACAAAAAAAAAGATATAATGTTATAGTTATATTTTAAATTAACGAAAGGAGAAATTATGAAATTTTTTAATGGTGGAGACACTTTAGTCTTCGCACTAGGTGGACTTGGAGAAGTCGGAAAAAACATGTATTGTGTTATGCACAATAATGAAATAATTATAATGGATGCGGGTGTAACTTTCCCAGCTGGAGAGTTACTTGGAGTTGACTATGTCATTCCAGATGTTAGTTTTTTAAAACAACATGAAAGTAAAATTAAAGGTTTATTTATTACTCACGGTCATGAAGACCATATCGGAGGTATACCATTTTTATTACAAATGGTTAATATCCCAACTATTTATGCCCCTAATCAGGCAATCGGGTTAATCAAGAAAAAGTTAGCTGATCGTAATATACAATATAAAAATTATGTTACGTATACAGAGGAATCTAAAATTAAGTTTAAGGGAATTGAGGTTGAGTTTTTTAGAACAACCCACTCTATTCCAGATAGTCATGGTTTTTGTGTAACTACTTCTAATGGTAGAATAGTTACTACAGGAGACTTTAAATTTGATTTTACACCAATTGGACCTATGGCCAATTTACATAAAATGGCTGAAATTGGATCTCGTGGAGTTACTTTACTTTTAAGTGATAGTACTAATGCTTTATCTGAAGGTATGAGTGCTTCTGAATCTAAAGTAGATGAAGCTTTATCTGATATATTCGATCAACACAATGGAAGAATTATCGTTGCAACATTTGCTTCTAACATATATAGATTAAAACACATCATAGATACGTGCAAACGTAAAGGAAGAAAAATCGCTATATTTGGAAGAAGTATGGATAACAATATTGAAATATCAATTCAAGGAGGATATATCAAACATAAAGATATATTTATAACCCCTGATGAAGCAAATAAATTGCCAGGTGAAAAAGTATGTTTACTATGTACTGGTTCACAAGGGGAACCACTAGCTGCATTAAGTAGAATTGCTAATGGTAATCACAAACAAATTAAAATAAAAGATGAAGATTTAGTAATATTTTCATCATCTGCTATACCTGGTAATGCTTTAAGTATTTCTAGAACTATTAATAAACTTTGTTTAAAAGGTGTTAAAGTTTATACAAATACTGCATTGTCAGATATTCATACATCAGGTCATGGTAGTGAAGAAGAATTAAAATTAATGTTAAGATTAATGAATCCTACTTACTTTATGCCTTTCCATGGTGAATATAGAATGTTAAAAGCTCATGCTGATATAGCAATTCATTGTGGAATACCTAAAGAAAATACTTTTGTTTTAGAAAATGGTAATGTATTAGCAATTAATAAAGGTAAAGTTACTCGTTCTAATTTAAGTATCACTGCTGGTGATGTATATGTAGACGGTAACCGTATTGGTGAAGTTGGTAATGCTGTTATCAAAGATAGAAAAATAATGGCTAATGATGGTATTGTTGTTGTTATCGCAAATATCGATTCAAATAGCAAAAGATTAGTTGGTAGAATAAATATCACTACTCGTGGATTTGTTTTAGTAAATGAATCTGAAGAATTATTAAAAGAATTAGAAAATATTTCTAGAGCAGCAATTTTATCTAAAATAAGTAATAATATAAATTATACTGAAATCAAAAATGAAATTATGAGTAGATTATCTACTTTCGCTTTTGATAAAACAGGAAGAAAACCTATAATCCTACCCGTTATAATGGATGTTAAAAAAGCAAAAAAAGAAGATACTATTAAATCATAGTATCTTTTTTTATATATTCTTCTACTTCTTTTATTGTATAATCAAAATCACTAAAATTAACATCAAACCATTTTATAGGTAATTGATTATTAAAAAATGTGTATTGTCTTTTAGCATATCTTCTACTATTTTGTTTTATTTTTTCTACACAAGTTTTTAAATCACTAATATTATCAAAATAATCAAATAATTCTTTGTATCCTATTGGTGTTAAAACTGCTTTAGTTCTAATATTTTTATCATATATTTTCTTTGCTTCTTCTAACAATCCATTGTTAATCATTGTATCTACTCTATTATTTATTCTTTCATATAATATTTCTCTTGATGTAGTTAGTCCTATAAATAATGTATCATATAATAATGTTTCAGACTTTTCTTTTTGACTTAAAGGTGTTTTATTAATTTCATAATAGTTTAGTGCTCTAATTACTCTTTGTCTATTATTTTTATGTATTTGTGTATCTTTATCTACTTTAATTAA
>CAYJEO010000009.1:10291-24459 GCA_964369355.1 uncultured Muribaculaceae bacterium
TTACTCTTTGTCTATTATTTTTATGTATTTGTGTATCTTTATCTACTTTAATTAACAATTCATACAATTCTTCATTAGATAAATCATCATAGTTATTATTAATTTTTACTTCATCAGTAAATGAGTAATTATATAAACAAGATTTTATATATAGTCCTGTCCCACCTACTAATATAGGTGTTTTATTTTCACTTAATATTTTATCTATACATTTTCTTGCATCTAATTGATAATCAAATATTGTATAATCTTCTTTTATATCTTTTATATCAATTAAATGATGTACTATACCTTCTTTTTCTTCTTCTGTTACTTTAGCTGTTGCTATATCTAATTCTTTATATACTTGTGTTGAATCACAGTTAATAATTTCTCCATTTAGTTTTTTTGCTAGTTCAATACTTAATTTAGTTTTTCCAACTGCTGTTGGTCCTGTTATTACTATTACCATTTTGTAATAAACATACTATCGCCAAAGCTAAAGAAACGATATTTATTTTCTACTGCTTCTTTATAAGCATTTAGTATATATTCTTTCGTAGCTAGTGCTGATACTAACATTACTAACGTTGATTTAGGTAAATGGAAATTTGTAATTAAACAGTCGATTGCACTAAATTTGTATCCTGGATATATAAATATTTCTGTAAATCCACTACATTCTTTAAACTTAGAATAAGTATTATAAACAGTTTCTAATACTCTAACACTAGTAGTTCCTACACTTATAATTCTTCTATTTTCTGCTTTTGCTTTATTTAAAATATTAGCAGTATCATCATCCATCATATAAAATTCAGAATGCATTGTATGATTATCAATATCATCAACACTTACTGGTCTAAATGTTCCTAAACCTACATGTAGTGTTACATAAGTAATAAGAACACCTTTCTTTTTTAACTGTTCTAATAAAGAAGGTGTAAAATGTAGTCCTGCTGTTGGTGCTGCTGCTGAACCTTCATGTTTGGCATATACTGTTTGATATCTATCTTTATCTGCTAGTTTTTCTTTTATATAAGGTGGTAGTGGCATTTCTCCTAATTGTTCTAACACTTCTAAAAATACACCTGTATAAACAAATTCAAAAGTACGAATTCCTTCTTCTGCACAACTTGTACATATAGCTTTTAAGTTATCAGAAAAGATAACTTCTGTTCCTACTTTTACTCTTTTAGCAGGCTTCACTAAGCATTCCCAGTTGTCTTTTTTTACTTCTTTTAACATAAGTATTTCAATATTAGCTTTTGTATCTTCTTTAACACCAAAAAGTCTTGCGGGTATTACTTTAGTATTATTTAATACTAGTACATCACCTTCATTTAAATAATCTATTATATTAAAAAATTGTTTATGTTGTGTTTCTCCTGTTTCTTTATTAAGCACTAATAATTTAGAGTTATCTCTTTTTTCCAATGGTGTTTGTGCAATTAATTCTTCTGGTAAATAAAAATCAAAGTCTTCTGTTTTCATGTAATCACTTCCTAGTAAGTATTATAACAAAAAAGACACTTTATTAAAAGTATCTTTTAAGGTTTTACTAATATTGTTAAACCAGTTGGCTTTGCTTCACTTGCACTTAATAAATCTACTGTAGCTTGATCTTTTACGTAAACAATAGTATTTGGGTTAGTATTGAAAAATATATATCCAAAGTCCATTTGATCTGTTATTGTAAAACTACTTAAATCTATTGTGGAAATATTTAAGGAAGCAAATGTACCACGCATTCTTGTTACATTATTAGTATCAAATTTAGTAACATCTAAATTTTCTAAAGAAGTCATTCCCATAAATAAATTATCCATTGCTAGTGCGTTTGTAGTTCTAAATGAACTTACATCCAATGTTACTAATGACTTACAGTCAACAAACATCCAATCAAAAATTGTTGCATTGCTTGTATTAAATTCACCTAAGTTTAAATCTGTTAAACTTTCCATTTTGAAAAATACTCCAATTATTTTTTTTAATTTTGATGTATTAAAATGTGATATATCCAGTTCAGTCACTTTTCTTAATTCAGCAAAAGCAAAATTCATGCTTGTCACATTTCTTGTATCTAAATATGTCAAATCCAAAATTTCTAAGTTATCTAATTCTCCAAATGCAGATGCATAATCACCGTATACATTTTCATTTAAAGATTCCACATATAGATCACCTTCGAATAAAGTTGGAGCTACTACATAGCCATTTGCCTGTACATGTAATGTATTATTTTCTAAATATCCTATCACCATTTCATTTCCTGGTATTTCTGATAAATCCCATTTATGAGTCGCATTATTATATGCAGTCATATTTTTTTTATTTTCAAATACTAATGATGTTATTTGCTCTTCTAATCCTGCTATATTACTTCTGAAATTCTCCATTGTTGTCATATTGTTAGAAATTACTAAACCATTACATGTATCTGTTACTTCATAACTTAGTTTTTCATTATTAGTTACATTAACTTTCACAAACATATTTAAATCCATTTCTTCATTATTTGAATATGTAATTGGTTCTTTTAATAAATTATTATTTACTAAAGTTTGTAATGTAATACAATACTCATCTCCAGTTGTATAATCAAAACTATTTCTATTATCTTCCATATAATTATATGTTGCTGTTTCTATTAATGTTTGCATTGCAGTATCAATAGTTTCTCTTCCTGAATCTAATATATTCATTATGTTTGGAAACACTAATAGCATTAACATTGCTAATATTATAATTACTCCTAATAACTCTATTAAAGTAAATCCTTTTTTCATAATATACCTACTTTCCTATATTAATATTAACATATTTTTAACATTAAAAAAAGATACTTTATAAAGTATCTTAAGGTTTAACTATAACATTTACTCCCAGAGTAAAATATTTACTATTTTTAATCATATCTACTATATTTTGATTTTTAACATATACAGTCATAGATGGATTAACTTCTGTAAAAATAAGTTCTATATTTGTAGAACTATGAATATCAAAACTACTTATATCGATTACATTCGTCATTGTTCCTCTAAACATTTGATTCATGTTTGTGACATTTGATGTGTCAAAATTTGATACATTTAAATTTTCTAATGAATGCATTTGTGAAAGCATTAACTCCATATCAGTGACATTAAATGTATTAAAATTGCTTATATCCAAATCAGTTAAGTTTTCAGTATTAAGGAACATATATCTCATAGTAGTAACATTAGTGGTATCAAAATGTTTTATATCTAAACTAGTGAATCCAGTATTAAAAAACATATATGACATATTTGTGACATTTGTAGTATCAAAACTTGATAAATCTATAGTTTGTAAACTTGTATTGTTAGCAAACATACCTTGAAGATTTTTAGTGTTTTCTAAATTAAAACTTCTTAAATTTATGTCTTTTAAGGAAGTCATATTCATAAAAATATTTGTCATTGTTTTTACTTTCGTTGTATTAAAACTAGACAAATCTAAAATTTCTATCTTATTTAAACCATAAAATGTAGCCACCATGCTTTCAACATTCTTTGTATTAATTCCTTCAAAATTTATTGATGTTAGATTTTGAAGTTGCCCGAACGTTGAGGCGCTAATATCATCACTAACATTATATCCTGCCATACTAACAGGTGCTATTACTTTTCCGTTAGCTTGTACATACAATATACCATTTTCTAAGTACCCTATTACCATCTCATTACCTGGTATTTCTGATAAATCCCATTTATGAGTAGCATTATTATATGCACTCATATTTTTAGTATCTTCAAATACGATTGATGTAATTTGTTCTTCTAATCCTGCTATATTACTTCTAAAATTTTCCATAGTTGTCATATTGTTAGAAATTACTAAACCATTACAAGTATCTGTTACTTCATAACTTAGTTTTTCATTATTAGTTACATTAACTTTTACAAACATATTTAAATCCATTTTTTCATTATTTGAATATGTAATTGGTTCTTTTAATAAATTACTGTTTACTAAAGTTTGTAATGTAATACAATATTCATCTCCAGTATCATAATTAAAACTATTTCTATTATCTTCCATATAATTATATGTTGCTGTTTCTATTAATGTTTGCATTGCAGTATCAATAGTTTCTCTTCCTGAATCTAATATATTCATTATGTTTGGAAACACTAATAGCATTAACATTGCTAATATTATAATTACTCCTAATAACTCTATTAAAGTAAATCCTTTTTTCATAATATACCTACTTTCCTATATTAATATTAACATATTTCCATTATAAAAAAAAGATGCTCAATAAAGTATCTTCTAATTATCTCCTAAATAAGTAATTCTTGCATATCCTGCACCTGTGTGGCCTATACCTGATGCATAAGTTCCACCACTAGGATTTGGCATGTTTACTAAACTTCCTTTTGTATTAGTCCAGTTATATCCCGCTCCATCTATCATTACTGTATCTGTAAAGGTTAATCCTGAATAGTGTATTGAACAATCATTGTCTGTAGTACCTGTTGTACATCCAGCTTTTGGTGTTTGGTTAGACTGCGATGTTATAGCTACTGCTCCAGTATGTCCAGATATATATGATGAGCCACCGGCTCCACCATTTCCAGAACCATTATCCTGTGTGGAACCACCGGCTCCTCCACCATAGTAACCGCCACCACCGGCTCCAGCTCCCCATCTATATGAATAATTATTTGCAGTTGCTCCTACTCCAAATCCAGATAAAGTTGCCGTTCCTGTACCATAATAAATATTAGTACCATTTATACCGCCGCTAGTTTGTGTAGCACCTTTACCATTTCCTTCATTGGCGATATGTCCGCTATAGTAATCTCCTGTATATCCTATTAGACCACCAGCATCACTGTGCCCTCCAGTCTGATAAACGTTATAACCTGCGAGACCACCAGCACCAGCAGCTACCATTATTCTTGAAGACAATGAATCACTATCGTTCCAAGAACCAGATACTAATCTAAAGTCAGTGGCGCCACCACCATTAACACCAATCCTAGTAGTCGTATTTTGCTCTGGAGAAGTTACATATCCCCCTAAGCCACCACCATTATATCCTTGGCTATTACCAGTATAAATGTAAATTTTTTCATCTTTTGCTAAATAAATATTACCGGATGTATATGAACCCGATGCATGCAAATTATCGTGTCTAGTAGCGCTTGCAGATCCCCAAGCTTCTAATTTATAATACCCTTTTTCCTGTGCTACAAATATTTGATAATCAGTTGTGCTATTAAAATCATATTCTGTTCCTACAACTATTTCTGGTGCAATATAACCAGTACATTCAGTCATTATCTCAATATCAAAATTAGGATTTGGACTTTCTCCATAACTAACATTTACTTCAACAAAACTAGATAACTCTATTTCTTCATTATTTGAATCCATTATAGGATCTTGTAATAATTTTGAATCTACTAAAGATTGTAATGTAATACAATACACATCTTTATCTTTATATTTGAAATCATTTGATTTCATATCCATATATTGTTCAGTTGCTACACTTATTAATTCTTTTGTTAAATTATCTACTTCAACTCTTTGAGAATTAATTTGATTCATAATATTTGGTAATATTAATAAAGCAAGTAAACTTACTATTACTATTACTGCTAATAACTCAACTAATGTAAATCCTTTTTTCATAAAATTACCTACTTTCCTATATTAATATTAACATATTTTTATAATAAAAAAAAGATATTACTATCTTTCTATCCCTAAATGCTCATAGGCTTTATCTGTTACAACTCTACCACGATTAGTTCTTTTTAAAAATCCCATTTGTAAAAGATATGGTTCATATACATCTTCTATAGTAGATTGTTCTTCTCCTATAGCAGAAGATATAGCATCAATTCCTACTGGTCCACCATTAAATTTATCAATAATAGATTTTAATAAATTATAATCTGTATCATCTAAACCTAGTTTATCAACTTTTAATTTATCTAATGCTAATTTAGTTATTTCTAAATTAATATGTCCATCTGCCATAACTAAAGCAAAATCTCTTACTCTTTTAAATAATCTGTTTGCTATTCTAGGTGTACCTCTACTTCTTAAAGCTAGTTCCATAGCTGCATCATCTTCTATAGGTATATCTAAAACCTTACTAGTTCTTTTAACTATTTTAGTTAGTTCTTCTACTGTGTAATAATTTAATTTAGATATAATTCCAAATCTATCTCTAAGTGGTGAAGATAAATCACCGGCTCTAGTAGTTGCTCCTACTAAAGTAAAAGGTGGTAGATCTATTTTAATATTTCTTTTAGTTGAGTCATTCCCTACTATTATATCCAAAGAAAAATCTTCCATTGCCGGATATAATATTTCTTCTATAACTCTAGGAATTCTATGAATTTCATCTATAAATAAAACGTCTCCTGGTTCTAATGAAGATAAAACTGCAGCTAAGTCTCCTGACTTTTCTATTGAAGGCCCACTAGCTGTTTTTAAGTTAGCATTCATTTCATTAGCTATTATATTTGCCAATGTTGTTTTACCTAATCCAGGTGGACCATATAATAATACATGGTCTAACGCCTCATCTCTAATAGATGCAGCTTTCATAAATATATTTAAATTTTCTTTGACTTCAGATTGCCCAATGTATTCATCAATAGAACCGGGTCTTAAATTCAAATCCAAATCACCAATTATAATATTTTCTGTAATTATTCTATCGTCCATATATTTCTCCTTTTATGTTTACTTTAGCATTAATTTTAATGCATCTTTTATTTGTTCTTCTAAAGTTTTAGAAAAATCTATTTGAGTTAATATCTTTTTAATATCTGGTGCTTTATAACCTAATCCTTTTAATACATCAGTTAATTCATCATTTGTTTTATTACTTAATTGTTCTACGGTTGTATTTAATTTACCTTTTAAATCTAAGATTATTTGTTTTGCTACTTTATCACCTATTTTAGGGAATTTTTTTAAATATAAAATATTTTCTCTTTCAATTGCATCAATTATTCCTGATGTTGAACCTAGCGCTATCATAGGTAGTGCCATTTTACATCCTAATCCTTTAACACTAATAAGTTTTAAAAACAAAGTTTTTTCTTCTAATGATTTAAAACCATATAAAGTATTTTCATCTTCTTTTATATTTTGATATAAATATATTTTAACTTCACTTTCTAATTCAAAACTATATGGATTTGCAGTGTATATTAAATATCCTATATTATTATTTTCTAAAACTATATGATTACTTTCTATCATTGCTACTTTTCCTATTATATATGAATACATATTATACCTACTTTCTTAAATAATTTTATCACACAAACAATTGTTTGTAAAGAAAAAAGACTTTTGTGTCTTTTTATAATGCATATTTATTTTTTTCTTTTTATAAATGTTTTTGTTACATAAGATAAGAATATCCACATTATAATTATATAACCCCACACTAATATAGTGTAAAGTATTCCTGTTGAATATTCTGCTAATAGTCCTGGTATTGATGTAGGTATTTGAAGTTTATTTAAAAACTCTACTACTTCCTTAATTTCTATATTTGCTTTCATAATATGAAATAGTCTGAAAAATATATCAACTATTCCTATAAAATATACTACGTTTGAAAATCTTTTAAAAAATAATATCACTATTAAAAGTAGTATTACTAATATTAATAAATCCATTTGTTACTTCCTCTTTTCTGTATATAATACATTTAAGTCATATTGTTTTATTGCATTTAACATGTGCAACTCTGTTTCTATTATAACTTTTTTCTTTTCTAATTTTTGTTCTTTTATTAAGTTTTGAATGTAATGTATTATTTCTATTGCTTCTGACACATTACAATTTTTTTGTATTTCTAAAGTATAAACCTCATTGTTTATCAAAATTGCTTTCGCTGTATTTTCTTTTGAAAAATAGTAATCATTATTTAATTTTAACATTCTTAACATGTTGCACCTACTTTATTATATTATTATAATTTATTGTTATTTTAATATTTTCATATGTATTATCTATAACTAATTGAGTATTATTATAATCTTCTTTTACTGTTATGTTCATAATATTTTTATTGTTTTTATAAGTCATATCATAAATTAAATAAAAATCATTTATAGTTATTTCATAAACCTTTATATTTTCATTTGATAATTTTGTAGCTTCATTTAAGTATTCTTTAATTTTATCATCTGTTAATCCTTGTAAATCAACACCTATATCAAAATTTTTATAGTTATATAATTCATAACTAGATGTAATTGAATCACAAGTTTTAGTTAAACAATATTGTTTATTATTAATAATCACTATTTGTTCTTCATTTAATTTGCTTCCTGTTACTATAAAAGTTTCATCGCTTTCTATAGTTATTGTATAGTTATAACTTTTATAATCTGTTATATCAGTACTAGTTACCACTTGAGAACTAGAATTTAATGCTACTGACAAAAAGATAAAAAATAATGCATAAAATCCTAAAATAATGGCTGCTCTAATTCTTTTATTCGCCCAAAGTTCTTTAAATTTTTCTATATGTTCTTTCATTTAAACATTTTTCCCACTAATGGTTCTTTATTAGCTTGCCCATTAGCATAATCTATTGCTTTCATTTTAGCTTTTCCTTCAGGTTGAATTAAAGTTAATATAATTTCGCCATTACTAGTTTTTACACCTATTCCATCTTCATATATCGCAGTGATTTCACCATCGAATTTACCATGGAAATAATTATCACTTTTTCTACATTCCCATACTTTAATTACTTTATCATTTAATACTGCATATGCTCCTGGCCAAGAATTTAACCCTCTTACTTGATTATATATTTCTTTTGTTGTATCTGAAAAATTTATTTTTTCATCTTTTCTAGTTATTACGTATCCATAAGTAACTTCTTCTTCTTTTTGTTTTTCTCTTTTATTAGTTTCCTCTAATATTGAAGGTAGTGTTTTTATTAAAAGTTTAGCTCCTAATATAGATAATTTATCATGTAGAGTTGATGCTGTATCATTTTCTTCTATTGCAATTTCTTCTTGTGAAATAATATCGCCTGCATCCATTTTTCTATCCATATACATAATCGTTATACCTGTTTTAGTATGACCATTTATTATTGCTCTGTGAATTGGAGCACCACCTCTTAATTTAGGTAATAATGATGCATGAACATTAATACACCCAAGTCTAGGTATTTCTAATATTTCTTGTGGTAGTATTTGTCCATATGCACAAGTTATTATTAAATCTGGATTGAAGTTTTTTATTTCTTCTATTGCATCTTTTACTTTAGGTGGTTGTAAAACTAAAATTAAATTTTCATTTGCTAATTCTTTAATAGGTGGAGCAGAAATTTTTTGATTTCTACCTACTAATTTATCTGGTTGTGTTACTACAGCTCTTACTTTATAGTTATCTATTAAACCTTGTAATATAGGTACACTGAAATGTGGTGTTCCCATAAAAATAATTTTGATATCTTTTTTTATATTTATTTTTTCTAAATCCATATTATCACCTCTTTAATTTTATCATAAATTCATTGGATTTACATCTATTTCAACTCTTACTTTATTATTTTTCCTGTATATATTATTTATATAATTCAAATGTTTTAATAGATTTGTTGATTTTTTATATTTAATTATTATTTGTAAATAATAAATATTATTTATTTTTGGCATATTAGAAGGGGTTGGTCCTAATAGAATTTGATGATCTTCTATTTGTGTTTTTAGATGAGTTATCATTTTATTAGATTCTTCATATAATAAATTTAAATCTTTTCCACTTATTTTTATTAAAACTAAATTATAAAATGGTGGATATTTTAGTATTTTTCTTAAATGCATTTCTTCTTGATAAAAACTTAAATAGTTATTTTCACTTGCTTTTTTAATACTATAATTATCAACATTAAATCCTTGAATAACAACTTCTCCTGCTTTTAATCCTCTACCTGCTCTTCCTGATACTTGATTAATAAGTTGGAAAGTTCGCTCTCCACTTCTAAAGTCTGGAATATTTAGTGAGGCATCAGCATTCATTATTCCTACTAATGTTACATTATGAAAGTCTAAACCTTTGGCTATCATTTGTGTTCCTATTAATATATCAAATTCATGGTTTTTAAATGAATTTAATATTTTTTCATGAGCACCTTTTTTTGTTGTAGTATCTACATCCATGCGAATTACTCTAGCATTAAAATTTTCGTTTACTAATTGTTCTAATTTTTCTGTACCCATTCCAAATTCATTAATATCTGTACTATTACAATCTGGACATTTTGATATTTTAGGTTTAGTGTGACCACAATAATGACATCTCATTAAATTTGATTTTTTATGATATGTAAGTGGTATATCACAGTTAGGACAATTACTTTTATAACCACAATTATGACATGTTATTATGGTAGTAAATCCTCTTCTATTTAGTAATAAAATTATTTGCTCTTTTTTATTTAATCTATCATTTATTTTTTCTTTTAATGTGTTTGAAAATATTGGATTACCTTTTTTTATTTCATTTTTCATATCTATTAAGTGTGATTTAGGAACATTATCAAACACTCTTTTTTTTAGTTCTAGTAAATGATATATTTCTTGTTTTGCTCTTGTAAATGATTCTATTTGTGGTGTTGCTGATCCTAAAATAACAGGACAGTTATATTTTTTTGCTCTATATAAAGCTATATCTATAGCATTATATCTAGGATTATTATCTTGTTTATATGTATTTGAATGTTCTTCATCTATTATAATTATTCCAATATTGTTTAATGGTGCAAATACAGCACTTCTTGCTCCTATTACAATACTTACTTCATTATTTTGTATTTTTCTATATTCATCAAATTTTTCTCCATTTGACAATCCACTGTGAAGTATTGCAATTACATTGCCAAATCTATTTTTAAAATTTTTTATAATTCCTGGTGTTAAACTTATTTCAGGAACTAATACTAATGCTTGTTTTTTATTTTTAATAACTTCTTTTATAATATTCATATAAACTTCTGTTTTACCTGATCCAGTTACACCATATAATAAATATGGTTTAAAATTATTTAAATTAGTTGTAACTTCTTTTATTGCATATTCTTGTTCTTCGTTTAAAATTATTTTGTTGTCTATAATTTCTTCTTCATCGTTTAATCTATATGTTTCTTCTTGTATTTCTTTTAAAATATTTTTTTCTATTAACGATTTTGTAGTATATACAGATATATCTGTTGCTTGTTTTTTTAATATTTTTTCTGTTTTAAATAAATCTATTATTATTTGTTGTTTTTCTGTTAATTTTTCTGGTAATTTATTTATTTTTAAATATGTTATATATTTTTTGTTTATATTTGAGTTTATTTTGGCCTTTAGCGCTGTTGGAAGCATAGTTTGATAGCAACTAATTAAATTACTTAAAGTTTTTAAAGACATATATTTTCCAAGTTCTAATAATTCTTCATTCAAAATTGGTTTTTCATCTATTATTTTAATTATTTCTTTTAGTTTATATTCTATTTCTTTATTTTCATTTATTCTTAAAATAAATCCTTCTAATGTTTTAGATGAAAATGGTACTTCTACTCTTTTTCCTACTTCTATTTCTTTTTCTAGTTCTTTAGGCACTAAATAACTAAATGTTTGGTCTATTCCTTGTGTTTTTAATTCTACTAATACATCTACAATCATCTAATCACCTTCTTTAATTATTATACACTATATTTTTATTATTTCATTTAAAAAAAGACTATTTTTTAGTCTTTTATTGTGGTTCTTTTATAATAGGTACTTCCTTGTTTACAAACCAAATATTGCTTACATCACAAGAATCTGATGATGGTGCTGGATTAGGCATTTGCATTTTTATTAGTACAGGTACTTTGAATGCTGATCCAAAACCTACACATACTCCAGGTTGTAATATTCGTAAACGTTTCATTACTTCATTTGTAATATTTGGTACCATTTCTTTAATATAATTAATATCCTTTGGATGTAACATTTTAAATATTAAGAAATTACTACATTGTGATAGTGAAGTTTCTGATAATTCTGATGGTCTTTGTGAAATAAGACCTAAGATAACACCATATTTTCTTCCTTCTTTTGTAATACGGTCAAATATATTATATCCAAGTAAGAATATATCATTATCGTTTTGTACATATCTATGGGCTTCTTCTAACACTATATGAAACGGTAATGCATTTCTTCTATCTAAGTTTTTAGCATAGTCAAAAAATAATTTTGAATAAATTTTTGTTATAGTTTTTGCTAATCTATCATCTACATAGTTTATATTGAAATTTATTATTTGGGCTTTTTTACCGTTGGTTGCTGTTAATATATTTCTAATGTACTGTTCTAAAGTAATATATTCTGGGTAATTAAAGTATACGCTTTGATCACTTTCTACTAATGAGTGAAGTCTTACTTTTAATACATTGGCATCGTCAAATACTTTATCACTTTTTAAAACACCTTCTGATATTAATGCAAAATCAAATGCATGTTTTAAGTCGTGTAATGAATATTTGAATGTACCATCTGGCATATTTAGTTCTAAATTATCTACCAAGTAAGCTTCAAAGAAATTTGTTAATAATTCCATTTCTCTTATTTTACCTGATGCATCTATTAATAGACATTGTTTTAAAGGTCTAGTATAACCAGGTTGATAAATTGGAGTTTCCAAGTTTAATTCTTTTGTATTATAAGTTGATAATACTGAAAATACTTGGTCTCTTATTTGTGCTGGCGGTCTTCCTGATGCTAATATGTCAAGTAATGCTCTTGCTACTATATCATTTTTATGTTTAATAACTTTATCTTCTTCTTTACCAAATATCGTTACCAGTTTTAATGCTTTTTCTATTATTGGTAATTGTGAATGTTTTTCTGCTCCAAGTAGTAGTGCAATATCATCGACACTTAATAACCATAAAGGAATTTTTATAATATCAGTATCACTAAATGTTGTATTTGTTGTATATGTTTTAAAGTTTATTTCAGGTACTTTTTCATTTAATTTATTAAATGCTGAATGATATTCTCCATATGCATCAAATATTAAAATACTTGCTTTATATGCAATTGATCTTTGCTTTTCAAATAAGTTTTGAAATATTCTTGCAACACTACAAGATTTCCCTGAACCAGTTGATCCAAATATAGCAAAATGATTTGCAAAAAACGAGTTTACATTTACCCCTAATTGAACTCCATCATATATAGGACTTGTCCCTAAATATAAATCTTTGTTTTCTTGATAATCATCAATACCTATAATCATTGGAATTTTTTCTTTTGATACTAATTTAACTACTGATTGAAATGATGGTTTTCTAATAACACCGAATACAAATTTATTGTTTACTATTTCTCCTAATAAATTAGCTGTAGCAACTGAATCTTTAATATCTAATATTTCTGCTACACACATTCTATCTTGATCTTCTAATACCACATGTAAATTTAATAATGGTGGCAAATTTTGCATTTCATTTGATAGTTTTATATATATTGTATTTTCTTCAATACCTATAATATTTCCTAACATAATAATACCTCCTATTTTATTCTATATATATTATACCCTAATATAGAATAAAAAAAAATACCAATTGGTATTTTAATTAATTGTTTTATCAATTTGTAACACGGTTACTTCTTTATCTGTTGTATCTATTGAATATAAATTCATAAAATCAACTTCTAATAACTCTTGATTATTCATTGAATATCTTTCATATTCAGCTTCCGTAACATGCATGAAATATTGTTCAAACATATCTACTTCTTCTGGATATAAAGCTTCAACAAAATTAACTAATGAGTTATATGTAAAATCTGTTGCATATCTATCTTCGAATAAGTATAAAGTTATAATAGAATTATCATACATTAGCATCATACTAATACCTTCTTTATGGCTAGTAATATTGTTAGCCGATTCTGCTTCTAAACTTAAGATATTTTCTAATTCTTCTTCTGTTGTATAATAATCTTCTTTTTGATATTCATAATCTGCATTCATATCACCAAACATTTCATCTCTAATATCTTCTGAATTAAATTCTGCATTTAAATCTAAAGTAAATTCAGTGTATTTATCATCAACATCTGTTTTAATTTCAATACCATCAAATGTTTCAAATCCGATAAGTAATAAATATG
>CAYJEO010000009.1:24559-26359 GCA_964369355.1 uncultured Muribaculaceae bacterium
TGGTTGTACTGGTTGTGGATTTACTACATTATTATTTTCATTATTCATATACTTTCCTACTTTCTTAATAAATTATATCTAATTATTTTATATTTTGCAACTTAATTTTTTTAATAAAAAAAGAAAAAATCATATCAAACTTTTTCTCGTATATACTGCTACATTTTCCTTAGCATAAACTGTTATTTTATCTCTCATAGCAACTCTTATAAAACCTAAACCTTGAATTACAATATCTTCACCCTGTTTTACTTCTAATTCATGTTTAACTAATTCATATCTATTTTCTAATTGTCTATAATGACGATTTAAATTTAATGCATTAGACATATAAAATGTTAAATTATTATCAGTAACTTCTATTGAAGCTAAGTCTTCTATTGTAATTGTATTTAATCCTTTTGCTTGATATGTAACTGGTTTAATACCATTTTTAGGCATTATTTTTTTTATTTTATCAGGTTCTATATAATTAATTATATTTCCTTCATCTAAAATACCAGGTGTATCTATTAATGATAAATTATCATCTATTTTAATAGTTAATGATGATAAAGTAGTTGATGGTAACATACTAGTTGTTAATTCATATTTACTACTTGAATAATTTTTAATTATTTTATTTATCATAGATGATTTACCTGCATTAGTAAATCCTACTACATATACATTTTTAGATTTTTTATATTTTTTTATTAATCCTAATAATAAATCAAAATTATAATTTTTATTTGTACTTATCAATACTTTATCTAATAAATTTAAATTATATTGATCAAAATAATTTAACAATTTATTATTATTTACTACTTTTGGTAATATATCTCTTTTAGTAATAACTAATAAAATATCGTTTTTTAAATGTTCTTTTATTAAATCTAATTTTTTATTAATATCAAATATATCTACTACTAATAAAACTAAATCGTTAGTCTTATTAATACTTTTTAAAATTTCAATAAATTCTTCGTTTGATTTATTAACTAATTTATAATCACCATAGTTTTTAATTCTAAAACATCTCATACATAATGCAGTATCTTCATAAATTTCTTTTGAATACCCTGCTTCGTTTACATCAATGTTTTGTAAAGTTGCTCCACAACCTAAACACTTATTCATAATATCTTCCTTTAGTAAATAAATCTCTTTGTCTCAATTTATTCATTATTTTCTTTTCTCTATATCTGTTAAATTTAGTAAATATTAAGTCTGTCTTACTTATAGGGTTAACTAAAATAGTAGTTATTCCTACTGTATTACCACCTAAAACATCTGTTAATAATTGATCTCCAATAATAGCTACTTCACTTACTGCAAATTTAAATTCTTCCATGATTTTTAAGAATTTATCAGATTTTGGTTTTTTAGCAGATGCACAGCAATCAATATCTAAAGCATCTTTAAATTTAATAACTCTTTGTTTTGGACTATTTGACATTATTATTACTTTAAAACCCATTTTTTTTAAACTGATAATAAAATCCACTAATTTAATACTAGGTTCTTTTACTGTAAAAGGTACTAACGTATTATCTAAATCAAATAATAAACATTTAATTCCTCTTGATTTTAATCTATCATAATCTATCGTATATATACTTTTTTGATACATATCTGGTACATATATTTCCATAATTTTCACTTCCTTATTACAACTCATTTTATCATATTAACCTTATATTTACAATGCTTTTACGGTATAAAAAAATAGAATATATTATATTCTATTTAAGGCTTTGGTATAGCTACTACATTAGAAGGTTTATTAGTTGTAGCATTGAAAAAATCAGCTGTTGC
>CAYJEO010000010.1:0-24434 GCA_964369355.1 uncultured Muribaculaceae bacterium
TTTAGTAATTATCATGGCAATCGCAACACCAATTATCTTAGGGATTATTGATGAATCAAGAGTTTCTGCTAGAAAATCAAGTGCAGAAATGTATTTACAAGCTATTGAGTTAGAGATTTTAAATCCAACTTATACTGGAACAACTGCAGATTTCGCTTGGACTGATCATACTTTAGCAGTAAATGGAGATGCTCCTACAGCAATTTCAGTTTATGTTGAAGCTGATGGTACATTCGGTGGTGGTACAATCACATTTGATGGTTTCACAGTAACAATTTCAGATGGTAGAGCTACAGCGGTTACTAACAACTAAAAATGAAAGCATCTCAGCTGAGATGTTTTTCTTTACTTATAAATAGGAAGAGATGATTTTATGGAAAAAAGCAAATCTAAAAAACTATATATTTTATCATTCTTAATACCTACAATTATTATGTTCGTATTATTTCTTTTATTTGCTATCCCCTTTAAAAATACAATATTTATTAGCGATTTAAGTGGACAGTATATATCTCTTTTATCTTATTACCAAGACATATTTATTTCTGGAGAATCTTTTTTTTATTCCTTTTCTAAAGGAATAGGTGGAGAAACTCTTTCGACAATTTCCTATTATTTAACTTCACCAGTAAATATAATATATTTATTTTTTGATAAAGTAAATTTTGATATAGCAACATTAGTTGTTATATTAATAAAATTTGGGTTATCAGGTCTATTTTCGTATCAGTTTTTTAAATATAATTTTAAAAAAATAAATAAATATGAATTATTAATATTTTCAACATCTTATGCTTTAATGATGTACAATGTTGCTTATTTTTTTAATATTATGTGGATAGATTGTATTTATATGCTCCCTTTAGTAATGTTGGGTATAGATAAAATAATATCTGAAAAGTCATCCTTATTTTATTTTTTCATGCTTGCAATATCAATTTTTTCTAATTATTATATTGGTTTTATGGTTTGTATTGCATCGATTTTATATTTTTTATATAAATTATTTTTGAAGTATGAATGGAATAAACATAAAAATGAAATTATTAAAATATGCTGTAAATTTGCCATGTCATCATTATTTGCTGGTTTAATTACTGCAGTATTAATGCTTCCAAATATTATTGATTTGATGAATACATCGAAAGGTAATTCAACATTCTTCGAATCTTCAGCCTATTTTAGTTTAGATATTTTTAAATTTTTTAAATCTTTATTTGTTATAGATTATGGTAAAAGTAATATATTAAATATGGAAAATCAGGCTCTGTTGTATTGTGGGATTTTAACTTTAATATTAATAGCATTTTTCTTTTTTAATAAAAAGATTTCAAAAAAAGAAAAAATATTAACACTTTTAATATTTGTGATTTTCTTTGTTAGTTTCGGAGTTGAAATTATAAATGTTATTTGGCATTCTTTTAGTTTCCCTATTGCTTTTAACAATCGCTTTGCTTTTATTTGTTCATTTTTTATGTTGTATATTGCGTGTCGAAGTTATGAAAAATTAGAAAAAGTATCAATTAAAGAATGTTTAGTTATATTGCTGTTTTTTTCAATGATTATTTTATTTAATGTTACAAATCAAATTTATTTGTATGATTATATTAGTTTGTTATTTGTTGCTACATATTTATTTTTAATATATTATGTAAAAGGCAATAAAAGTAGCTTAGATAATGTTTTAAAGAAAAAAATTAAAATTTTATTATGTATATTAGCTGTATCAGAATTGTTTCTTTTTACTTTTACAACTATAAGAGGGTATGAATTCTTTTCAATAGAAGAATATAAAGACCAATTTTTAATTATTGATAACAATATTGAAAATATTGAAGATGATAATTTCTATAGAATAAGTAATTCGTTACAGTATAATTTGAATAGTTCATTATTATTAGGGTATAATGGAACATCAGAATTTTTATCAACAGCATCCAGTGATGTGGTTAAATTTTATGGTAATATAAATTTTTATAATAGGCTTAATTCTTATGATAATTCTTCAGTATCTGATTTATTCGTAAACTCTATATTATCTGTTAAATATCATATAGGTAAATGTGATACAAAAAAAAGTGTTGCTACATTTCAATATTCCGTGTTTACTGATTTAATGTACAATATCAGGAAAGCACAATTCGATATATGTGAAAATCCTTATACGCTAGGATTATCATATATGATAGATTCTGAATCACTACAATTTATCGATAAGTTAAAACAGTTTAGTGCTGATACATATAGTCAGGTATTAAACTTAATATCGTCAACAATGTTTGGAAGTGAACTTGAGTTGTATACTGAAATAGTAGATTTTTATAAAAATGATAATGAAATATCTTTTCTAAATTCTTCTACAGCAAATATAACCTTAGATATAGTAGTATATGATGAATTGGATCCGCTTAAAAATATTGAAGTTTATGTAAACGGAGAATTAGCAAAAAATGTTTCATACAGAGATGATAAAAAAGTTATCATAGAAAACAATTATGATATAGGCGAAACAATTAAAATTACATATAAATATTCAGAAAATATAGAAATTCTTCTATTGCCTTCTTATTTCAATGAAGATGCTCTACAAGAGTTCTATAATGAAATATCTCAAAACCAATTAAATATAACATCATTTAAAGATGATCATATTAAAGGAAATATTACAGTAGATGAAAGAAATGTTTTATTTACATCAATTCCTTATAGTGATGGATGGACTTTATATGTTGATGGAGAAAAAGTAGAGACTACTAAATTGTATGGTGCTTTCTTAGGTGCTACTTTAACAGAAGGTTATCATGAAATAGAATTGAAATTTTATCCACCAGGATTAAATTTAGGAATAATAATTAGTACAATAACTTTAATACTTACTATTTTATATTTTAAATTTGAAAAACATATACTAGATTTTATATTAAAAATATATTTAAAATATGAAGAAATGATAGATTATTTAATAATAGGTGGATTAACAACAGTTATTAGTATAATTACTTATTATATCTTTGCGGATATATATAATATTCACTATTTAATAAGTAATGGATTATCATTTGTATTTGCTTTAATATTTGCATATTTCGCTAATAGAACAATAGTTTTTAAAAGTGAAAATAAAGAAATATTAAAAGAATTTATGTTATTTACAAAATACAGATTATATTCATTAGTAATTGATATGGGTTTAATGTTTCTATTAGTATCAATGTTAAATATAAACGATTTAATATCAAAAATAATAGTGCAAATTATAATAGTTATTATTAATTATATATTTACTAAATTAATAGTCTTTAAACATAAATAAATATATTGTAAAACTTACTTTAAAAAAGTGAGTTTTTTTAATATTTTAAAGGTTAAAATAAATAATATTATGGTATAATTATAATAGGTGATAGTATGAATAAAAATAAAACTAAAATAATAGCGACAATCGGGCCTGCAAGTCAAGATATTGAAATAATAAAAAAATTAATTCAAAACGGGTTAGATGTAGTAAGAATTAACTTAAGTCATGCAGATTATAGTTTCTGTAAAGACATAATTGAAAAAGTGAAAAAATTAAACAAAGAATTAAATACGTCAGTAGCAATAATGTTAGATACAAAAGGTAGAGAAATAAGAGTAGGTAATATGATCGCTAATGGAGTATATTTAAAAAAAGACGATACTATCAAAATCTATAAACAACAAATAACAGGAGATTCAACTAGAATATCAACTACTTATCCTAACTTAGTAAATGAAGTGAAGTTTAATACAATAATAAAATTAGATGACGGAAAAATTGAACTACAAGTTATAGACAAAGAAGATGACTTCTTAGTATGTAAAATATTAAATGATGGATTTTTAAAATCAAATAAAGGAATTAATATTCCAGGATTTAAATTAAAAATGGATTTTTTAAATGAAAAAGATAAACAAGATATAATGTTTGCAAATGAAATGGGAGTTGACTTTATAGCAGCATCATTTGTTAATAGTGCAGAAGATATACTAGAGATAAATGATTTATTAATAGCATTAGATAATGATCATATTGGAATAATTGCTAAAATAGAAAATGAACATTCAGTAAAAGAAATAGATGACATAATAAGAGTAGCTGATGGAGTAATGGTAGCAAGAGGAGACTTAGGAGTAGAAGTTCCTTTAGAAAGATTACCGGGTATACAAAAGTCTATAATTAATAAATGTCATTTAATGGGTAAAGTAAGTATAGTAGCAACAGAAATGTTAGCATCAATGGAACATGGACTTAGACCTACAAGAGCAGAAGTATCAGATGTTGCCAATGCTGTTATGGATGGAGCAGATACAGTAATGCTTTCAGGAGAAACAACAATTGGTTTATATCCTGTAGAAACAGTTGCAATGATGGAACGTATTATTGCATCATCAGAAGAAAACATAGAACATGTAGAAATGTTAGATAAAGCAATGCGTACTGAAAATCAAGATACAACAGGGTCGATTGCCTATAGCGTAGCTGAAGTAGCGTCAAGATTAAACTGTAGTGCAATTATAGCGCCGACAGTAAGTGGATACACAGCAAGAAAGTTAAGTAGATTTAGACCGGTATGTCCAATCATAGCAGTAAGTCCTAATGAATCAACCATAAAATCATTAGCACTACACTTTGGAGTACATGGTGTTAAAATAGATAATTTAAAATCTTTAGATGAAATAATAGATAAATCTATTAAAATAGCGAGACAAAAATTAACTATCGAAGATGGAGAAAAAGTTATTATTACAGGTGGATATCCATTTGAAAAAGTAAAACATACTAACTTTATGAAAATAGAAGAAATATAAGAGGGTGATAAAATGTATAACTTAGGAGAGTATTTCAAATTAGATTATACTAAGGCTTTTAGTGAGAATAAAGCTATAATAAAAGGGAATAAATATCGAATAACAATATTATCTGATATGTTAATAAGATTAGAATATAATGAATCAGGTAATTTTGAAAATAGATTAACAGAACTAGTTTGGAATAGATTATTTGAGGTACCAAAATTTGAAATAAAAGAAGACGAAAAGTATTTGGAAATCAAAACAAAATATTTTAGTTTAAATTATTTAAAAGAAAGTAACTTCAAAGGAAGTAGTTTTAATCCAGCTAAAAACTTAAAAGTAGATTTATTAAACTCTGAAAAATCTTGGTATTATGGTAAAAAAGAAATAAGAAATTTATCAGCACCAGGTAAATATTTAGAAAATAAAAATGGAAAAATAGAATTTTCAAAAGGATTATTTTCAGAAGATGGGTTAGTTACTATAGATGATTCTGATTCAAAAATAATAAGTGAATCAGGAGAAATAATAAATAGAGAAAATAAAACAATAGATATATATTTATTTACTTATTTAAACAACTTTGAAGAATGTTTAAAAAACTATTTTAATCTAACAGGATATCCATCACTAATACCAAGATATGCACTTGGTAACTGGTGGAGTAGAAATGTAGTATATGATGATGCTAGTTTAAAAAAAGTTGTAGATGATTTTGATTATAATGAAATACCTTTATCGGTATTGCTATTAAATCAAGGTTGGCATAAAAATGAATTTGACGGAAAAGAAGTAAAATCTGGATTTACATTTAATAATGAATTGTTAAAACAACCAGATAAAGCAGTAGCTTATTTACATCAAAAAGGAATAAGAGTAGGATTAAATATTAATCCTGAAGAAGGCATATATCCTTTTGAGCAATATTATGAAAATGTTAAACAGTACATACAACCAGATGAAAAAGGGGTAATACCTTTTGACGTATTAAACCCTAAATTCGTTGACATATATTTAAAAATGCTAATACATCCATTAGATACATTAGATGTAGACTTTTATTGGTTAGATTCAAAATTAGATAGTGAAAAACTATTTATGTTAAATCACTATCATTATTTTGATTCTTATAGAAACTATAAGAAAAGACCAATGTTACTTACAACAAATGCTGAAGTAGCAAGTCATAGATATCCAGTTTTATATTCTGGAAAAACAAAAGTAAGTTGGGATACATTAAAATTAATACCTTATCACAATTCTTGTGCTGCTAATGTAGGTGTAAGTTTTTGGAGTCATGACATAGGTGGTTATTATAAAGGAACAGAAGATAATGAGTTATATATTAGATTTGTTCAATTAGGAACATTCTCACCTATATTAAAATTTGGAGCAGATAAAGGTAAATACTATAAAAGAGAACCTTGGAAGTGGAGTGTAAAAACATACACAATAGCCAAAGATTATTTAGAACTAAGACACAAAATGATACCTTATGTTTATAATGAATCATATAAATATCATAAAGAAGGAATACCATTAATTAAACCAGTTTTTTATAAGAATATGGAAATGTTTGATGATGATTTATTTAAGGATTCATACTTCTTTGGATCACAAATGTTTATATCACCAATAACCAATAAAAAAGATTATGTAATGAATAGAGTAATTCATAAATTCTTTTTACCAGATGGAATTTGGTATGATTATGTAACAGGTAAAAAATTCCCAGGTGGAAGACAATATGTATCATTTTTCAAAGACCAAGATTATCCAGTTTTTGCAAAAGCAGGAGCTATACTTCCTTTTGGATATAACGATAATTTAAACGATACAACACCACCTAAAAATATGGAAATATCAATATTCCCAGGAGTGTCTAATAAATATGATTTATATGAAGATGATGGTGTATCTACTTTATATAAAAAAGGATATTTCTTAAAATCAACAATTGAATATAATTACTTACCAAATAACTATGCAATTATAGTAAGAGCAATAGAAGGTAAATCTGGAATAGTACCAGAATTTAGAAATTATAAATTCATTTTAAGAAATACTAAAGAAGCTAAAGATGTATCAGTGTACTTTAATAATGATCCAATAACATTTACAAAATATGTAGATGGACCAAACTTTATTATTGAAGTAAAAGATGTTAAATCAATTGGTCAATTAACTATTAACTGTAAAGGTAAAGATATTGAAATTGATGCAGTACGTTTAATTAATCAAGACATTGAAGGAATAATATCTGATTTAGAATTAGAAACTAAACATAAAGAAAAAATAGATGAAATTATATTTAGTGAATTACCTTTAAAGAAAAAAAGAATTGAACTTAGAAAATTATCAAGAATTGGACTAGAAAGAAAATTTATCAAATTATTCTTAAAATTACTTGAATATATTGGGCAAGTATAATATAATACTAATTAAGACGAGGAAAAAGAGTAGTAATAAACCTTATTTTACAAAGAGAAAAAGCGGTTGGTGAAAGCTTATAAAATAAATTATGAACTTACTTTGGAGTTTTATATATGATAAGTATATAACGTTTAACTTGCGTTAAAAGTAAGAGAGTATAGATAAGTCTATAAATTAAGGTGGTAACGCTTGAAAGAGTCCTTAAATTTATAGGCTTTTTTTATATATTGGAGGAAATATGGAAGAATTAATTTTATACGTAATTACACTTTTATTTGTTTACTTAATATACTTTTTATTAGTAATTAAATCAAAAAGAAGAAAAAACAAATTATTTGAATCAACAGAAGTAAAATACTTAATGGCAGTTTATAAAATAAAAAAAGAAGCTTTAGATACAAAAAGTTTTCCACATGTAATAGCGTTTGCTAATGCATTTATAATAACTACCGCCTTAACAATAGTGTTATATTTAAATAATATAATATTACAATTTGTATTAGGGTTAGTACTAATGATAATTTTAAATATAACTATATATCATATAATAGGAAAAACATATGGAAAGAAGGTAAAATAATGTTTAGAGAAATAGAAAAAAAATGGCAAAAACATTGGGATGATAACCAAACATTTAAAACAGAAAATAATAGTGATTTAGAAAAATTTTATTATTTAATAGAATTTCCATATCCATCAGGAGCAGGATTACATGTAGGACATGTTAGAAGTTATACTGCACTAGATGCAATGGCTAGAAAAAAAAGAATGCAAGGATTTAATGTATTATATCCAATAGGATGGGATGCATTTGGTCTTCCAACAGAACAATATGCTATAAAAAATAAAATACATCCAACAAAAGCAACAGAAGAAAACATAGCAGTATTTAAAAAACAAATAAAAGACTTAGGTATTTCATTTGACTGGGATAGAGAATTTTCAACAACAGATCCAGAATACTATAAATGGACGCAATGGCAATTTTTAAAATTTGTAGAACATAATATGGCATACAAAGAAAAAAAAGAAATTAATTGGTGTCCTAATTGTAAAATAGGTTTATCAAACGAAGAAGCAGAAGGAAATGTATGTGAACGTTGTGGTGGCGATGTTGTAAAAAAAGAAAAAGAACAATGGATTTTAAAAATGAGTGAATATTCTGAAAAATTACTTCAAGGATTAGAAGAAACAGAATTTTTAGATAGAATTAAAACTGCTCAAGTAAACTGGATTGGTAAAAGTACAGGAGCATTAGTAGATTTTAAATTAACAGTAGATGAAACATTACAAGTGTTTACAACAAGACCAGATACTTTATTCGGAGTAACTTTTATGGTTATATCACCTGAACATAAATTATTATCAAATTATAGTGATTTAATTACAAATATGAATGAAATAAAAGAATATCAAACATTAGCTGCTAAAAAAACAGAAATTGAAAGAACAGATGCAACAAAAGAAAAAACTGGTGTAAAAATAGAAGGTATTAAAGCAATTAATCCTGTAACTAATAAAGAAATAGAAATTTGGATAAGTGATTATGTTTTAGCAAACTATGGAACTGGTGCTATTATGGCTGTTCCTGCACATGATCAAAGAGATTATGAATTTGCTAAGAAATTTAATATAGAAATAGTTCAAGTATTAGCGGAAGAAACTGGTGTTGCCCATGCTAACGAAGATTACAAAGAAAGCATTGTAGCAGTAGTTTATGACCCTAAAGAAAAGAAATATTTAACAATTAATTGGAATAATTTAGGTGGAAGATTATTTATTGGTGGCACTAGAAAAAATAATGAACCAGTAATAGATTGTGCATTAAGAGAAATAGAAGAAGAAACAGGTTACTATGACTTAAAATTGGTAAAAGAAACATTTAAGATTAAACATCATTATTATGCACACAATAAAGATAAATATTTTGGAATAGAATGTACAGGTTTATATTTTGAATTAAATAGTGATAAACAAAGAAGTCAAAACTTAGATGAAGATGAACTTTTTGAAGTTGAATGGGTTTCAAGAGATGTAGTTGATAAAGAAATTATTGAACCACTTCACAATAAAACTTTCTCATATATAATTAATGATTCTGCTATTACGGGGAATGGAGTAATGATTAATTCAGAATTTTTAAATGGGATTGATAATAAACAAGACTCTATTAAAAAAATGATTGAACATTTAGAACAAAACAAAATAGGTCGAGCAAAAACAAATTATAAATTACAAGACTGGATTTTTTCTCGTCAAAGATTCTGGGGAGAACCAATACCAATGATTCATTGTGATACTTGTGGATGGGTAAAAGAAAAAGAAGAAAACTTACCAGTATTATTACCAAATGTTGCTTCATATGAACCAACTGATGATGGTGAAAGTCCTTTAGCAAATATTGAAGAATTTGTTAACACAACTTGTCCAAAATGTGGTAAACCTGCAAAAAGAGAAACAGATACTATGCCAAACTGGGCTGGTTCTAGCTGGTATTACTTAAGATATATGGATCCTAAAAACGATAAAGAATTCGTATCAAAAGAAGCAATGGATTACTGGGGTATGGTAAATTACTACAATGGTGGTATGGAACATGCTACAAGACATTTATTATATGCAAGATTCTGGCATAATTTCTTATATGATCATGGATATGTAACATATAATGAACCATTTAAAAAACGTGTTGCTCATGGAATGATTTTGGGTTCTAATGGAGAAAAAATGAGTAAATCAAAAGGAAATGTTGTAAATCCTGATGATATGGTTAAAGAATATGGTGCAGATGCCCTAAGAACTTATGAAATGTTTATAGGAGATTATCAATCAGATGCTGCATGGAGTGAAGATGGATTAAAAGGATGTAAAAAATTCTTAGATAGAATATCTAGATTATCTTCAAAAGTAATAGAAGGTAATGAATTTAGTAAAGAAACTGAAATATTAATGAATCAAACTATTAAAAAAGTAACAGAAGATTTAGAAAATATGAAATACAATACTGCAGTAGCGGCATTAATGATTTTATTAAATGAATTAGATAAATTAAATAATATTACTAAAAAAGATTACTACACATTATTAATATTATTAAATCCTATCGCACCGCATATAACAGAAGAATTAAATCAAATACATATATCTTCTACATTATTAACAGACTCAACATGGCCAATATATGATGAAACAAAACTTACAAATAATACTTATGAGTTAGTTGTTCAAGTAAATGGTAAAGTAAGAGGTAAAATAGAAGTATCTATGGAAACTACAAAAGAAGAAATGGAAGAATATGCAAAACAAATAGATAATGTAAAAACTAACATTGAAGGAAAAGAAATAGTAAAAGTGATCATTGTTCCTAAAAGGTTAGTAAATATTGTTGTAAAATAAGGAATATTAATTCCTTTTTTTATTTTAAACTTGAATTTGACAAAAGAAAAAAGTTATGTTAGTATACTCGGCATCAAGGGGGAAATAATATGACAAAAGAAAATAAAACAGGTAAAGTATCAAATGTAAAAGGAAATTATAAAACAAAAGGATTAGCGATATTCCTATCAGGACTTATATTAGGTGGAGTTGCGCATAATCAAACTATTAAATTGATAAATGGAATAGTAGAAGATGCGAAATATTCAGCAGCAGTAGCAACTATAAATTCTGAAATAGCAGAATATGAAATTGATGTGGCAAAAGCAGCGTTAAATGGAATAGATGTAACAGGTTTAGATCAATTTGGTTATATAAATACAAATGAAGATATTCAAACAGGATATGCAGAAATAGCAATAGTAGAAAAAGATTTAATCATAGCAGAATACGAGTTAGACATGATAGAACAACAATATATAAAAACAAAATAAGAATAGCAATATTCTTTTTTTTAATATATAATTAATTAGGTGATAAAATGAAAACAAATTATAATATGTACGAATATGAAAATAGATTAAATAAAGAAGGATATAAAAATATAGCCGGACTGGATGAAGCAGGAAGAGGTCCATTATTTGGACCTGTAGTAGCAGCTTGTTGTGTTTTAAAGCCTAATTTCAAACTAGATGGACTAACAGACTCAAAACAATTAACTGAAAAAAAACGTGATTTATATGTTGAATATATAAAAGAAAATACTTATTATGGAATAGGGATAATAGATAATAATGAAATAGATGAAATAAATATATATGAAGCATCAAGAAAAGCGATGTTAAAAGCCTTAGAAGAAGTTGAAAAACAAATAAAAGTAGATTATGTTTTATCAGATGCAATGCCACTTCCTACTATAGAAAAACATGAAGCTATTATAAAAGGAGATGCTAAAAGTATTACAATAGCAGCAGCTTCTGTAATAGCGAAAACAACAAGAGATAAAATGATATATGAAATAGATAAATTATACCCACAATATGAATTTAAATCACATAAAGGATATCCTACTAAAAAACATATAGAAAATTTAAATAAATACGGGTTAATAGAAGGTTATAGAAAAACTTATGGACCTGTAAAAAAATTATTAAACCAAAACATTGAAAAAAATTAAAATCAATGATACAATTAAATTGTATTCATAGAGGTGATGGTATGAGAGAGAAAAATTTAAAATGAGATATTTAGGACTAGATTTAGGAACTAAAACATTAGGACTAGCAATAAGTGATCCAACGGGTCTAATAGCAAGTACTTATACAACTCTGCGTTTTGAAGAAGGTGACTATGATTCATTATTTTCAAAACTAAAAGATATCATCGAATTAGAAAAAATAGAAGCCTTAGTATTAGGGTTGCCAAAAAATATGAATAATACAATCGGAGAAAGAGCCGAAACAACAATTGAATTTCAAAAAAAATTAGAAGAATATTTGGGTATGGAAGTACATTTACAAGACGAAAGATTATCAACTGTATCAGCACATAATTTTATGATTCAAGCTGATATGTCTAGAAAAAAAAGAAAGCAAAAAGTTGATAGCCTAGCTGCTAATATAATACTTCAAACATATTTAGATAAAACGAAAGGGATGAAATAATATGGAAGAACAATTAACATTTACATTAACGGATGAAGCAGGTAAAGAAATAGCTTGTGAAGCATTATTTACTTTTGAATCACCAGAAACAAACAAAAATTACATAGTATATACAGATAATACTACAGATGAAGAAGGAAATACTAAAATCTACGCTGCAATTTATGATCCAAACGAAGAGTTAAAAGCTTTAACACCAATTACTGATGATAAAGAATGGAAAATCGTAGAAACAATTTTAGACGAATTAAAAGCTGAATTTGCAGAAGAGGAAAAAGACGAGCAATAAGCTCGTTTTTAATGCATTAAGTATGAAGTTGTATAAAATATTAATATTATTAATTACTTTATTAATAATAGGAGCAATAACTAGTTTATTTATATATAACAGTAACATTCAAGCAGTAAGCAGTGAATCAAAAGAAGTAGAATTTAGTGTAGAAACAGGTAGTAGTTTTTCAACTCTAGCTACTAGTTTAAAAGAAAATAACTTAATTAAATCAGAATTTTTCTATAAAATATATGTTAGATTAAATAATCCAACAAACTTACAAGCAGGACCATATTTATTAAATGAAAATATGAGTGTAGAACAAATTATTGATACACTAAGTCAAGGAAATACATATAATCCAGATGCAATAACTATAACTTTTAAAGAAGGTCTTCATATGAGAAGTATTGCAGAAATTATCGAACAAAATACTAATAATACATATGATAGTGTATTTACTTTATTAGAAGATGAAGAATATTTAGATACTTTAATAGAAAATTATTGGTTTTTAACAGATGAAATTAAAAATGAAGAAATTTATTATTCATTAGAAGGATATTTATTTCCAAGTACATACCAATTTGCAAATGATGATGTAACAGTACAAGAAATATTTAAAGTAATGTTAGATCAAACAAGTAAAAATTTAGAAAATGTAAAAGAACAAATAGAATCAACTGAATATACATTCCATGAAATGTTAACAATGGCATCAATTGTAGAATTAGAGGCAGCAGCATCAGACGATAGAGCAGGTGTTGCAGGAGTATTTTATAATAGGTTAGAAGATAATTGGAGTTTAGGAAGTGATGTAACTACTTACTATGCAGAAAAAATAGAAATGTCAGATAGAGATTTATATAGATCTGAAATAGATGAAGTAAATGCTTATAACACAAGACCATCAGCAATGGCAGGTAAACTACCAGTAGGTCCAATTTGTAATCCAGGATTAGACGCAATACTTGCATCTATTAATCCTACTGATCATGATAATTATTATTTTGTTGCAGATAAAAATAAAGAAACATACTTTATGAAAACATACTCAGAACATTTAGCTAAAGTAGCAGAATTAAAAGAAGCAGGTTTATGGTATGAATATAACTAAAATAAAAGAATATGCACAAAAAAATAATGTACCTATTATGTTAGATGATGGAATTGAATTTTTAGAAAATTATATAAAAGAAAATAATATAAAAACAATATTAGAAATAGGTTCAGCAATTGGTTACTCAGCAATTAAAATGGCTTTAGTAGATGAAGAAATTACTATAACTACTATTGAAAGAGATATTAATAGATATGAAGAAGCTATTAAAAATATTAAAGAATTTAATTTAGAAAAAAGAATTAATATAATAAATATTGATGCTTTTGATTTTAAAACTAAAGATAAATTTGATTTAATATTTATAGATGCAGCAAAAGCACAATATATAAGTTTTTTTAATCAATTTAAAGATAACTTAAATGAAACAGGAGTAATAGTATCAGATAACCTAGATTTCCATGGATTAACTAAGGAAGGCGCTATTATTGAAAGTAGAAATGTAAGACAATTAGTTAGAAAAATAAATAACTATATTACATTTTTAGAAGAAAATAAAGAATTTAATACTACTTTTTACACTTTAGGTGATGGAGTAGCTATATCAAAAAGGAATTGATTAAATGGAAAATTTAAGAGAAACAATTATAAATTTAATAGGAGAAACTGGATATAGTATTTTGCTATTTATATTATGTATTGCTATATTATATTATTTATTTTATAAATTTAAAATAGCACTAGGACCTTACTTCAAAGATAAATCACAATTTCAATTTAAAAGTTTTTTTAAACTATTAGTAGTTAGCTTAGTAGGATTTATATTTATTCTTATTCTATTAATGCTATTAGGATAAAGGAAGTAATTTATGATACCAGAAGAATATAGTTTTATATTTACAACAGTAGTAATGCTATTTGTAATGTATATTGTATTTAATGAAACAATTAAATCAAAAGATTATATAAAATCAGCTTTAATAGGGACTGTAGTGTATTATATTTCATCTATTTTAGTTGAAGGATATACACTTACTATAAACTTAGGGTTAATATTAGTAGTATTAACACGTTTTATATCTTATTATTTATCATTAATGTATTCGATAAATATTAAAAACAAAGGTGAAATATATAAGTTTATAAATTTTTTAATATGTGACTTTTTACTAAATACCATAGTATTTGTTACATTAATTAAAATTATATTTTAAGAAACTAAAAGTTTCTTTTTTTTTAATAATTTGCTATAATGTTTTAATTGAAGGAAGTGACTTATGAAAAAATTAATAATGCCATCAAGTATTAAACAAATAAAAGACTTAATAAATAAAGTAGATGGATTTATAATCGGAATAAATAATCTATCAGTAAATATGCCTACTAATTATTCATTAGAAGAAATAATTAATATAAATAATTTAGTAAAAGAAAACAATAAAGAATTATTTATAAGTATTAATAAAAATATGCATAAAGATGATTTAACTAATTTAGAAAATAGTTTAATAAAAATAGATGAATTAAATATAAAAGGAGTTTTATTTTATGATTTAGCAATATTAAATTTAAAAAAGAGGTTAAACTTAAAAACTAATTTAGTTTGGGCAGCAGAACATTTAACAACTAACTATGCAACAATTAACTATTATAATAATTTAGGGGTTAATTACACTAATGTATCATTTGATATAACATTAGAAGAAATATTAGAAATTAAAAAAAATACTAAATCAATTTTAATGATAAATGTATTTGGTTATTTACCTATGTATACATCTTTAAGAAGAGTAGTTAAAAACTATGTAGATAAATTTGATATAACAAAAGATATTACTAAAACAAATTATATAGAAAAAGAAGGATATGTATATCCTGTAATTGATAATACTTTAGGATCAACTATATATTCATCACTTATACTTTCTTCGTTAAGTGAAATGATAATATATGAAAAAAATAATATTGAATATGTAATCTTAAATAGTTTTGATATAAAGAATGAAACATTTGAAAATGTAGTTGATTTATATAATGAAGTAAATGAAGAAAATAAAGAAATATTAGAAGGAAAAATAGAAGAATTGTTACCAAATACAGATAAAGGATTCTTATACAAAGGTACAATATATAAGGTGAAAAAATGAAAAAACCAGAATTATTAGCTCCAGCTGGGGATATGCAAAGGTTAAAATTTGCTTTAATGTATGGTGCTGACGCTGTGTATATCGGAGGTCCAGCATTTGGACTTAGAGCAAACGCATTAAACTTTACATTTGAAGATATTAAAGAAGCATGTGAATATGCTCATAACTTAAATAAAAAAATATATGTAACTGCTAATATAGTAATGCACAATCAAGAATTAGATAGTTTAAAAGATTACTTAATAAAATTAGAGTGTGTTGGAGTAGATGCTATTATAGTATCAGACCCTGCAATTATTAAACTAGCAAAAGAAGTAACTAACTTAGAAATACATTTATCGACACAACAATCAACTTTAAATAAAGAAGCAGCCGAATTTTGGAAAAGTGAAGGCGTTACTAGAATCGTATTAGGAAGAGAAACATCAAAAGAAGAAATAAAAGATGTAATAGATAATGTTGATATAGAAATAGAAACATTTATCCATGGAGCAATGTGTTCTGGGTATAGTGGAAGATGTGTATTATCAAACTTTTTAACAGCAAGAGATGCAAACCGTGGTGGATGTAGTCAAATATGTAGATGGGATTTTAAACTACAAGACGATAATTCTAAAAATATAGAAGCAGAAAAAGATTTTACATTATGTACAAAAGATTTATCCATGTTAAAACATATTCCAGAAATGATAGATTTAAATATAGCATCATTTAAAATAGAAGGAAGAATGCGTTCTATTTATTATGTTGCAACAATTGTAAGTATTTATAGAAAAGTAATAGATCAATATTGTCAAGAATTAAATAATTATACATATAATAAAAAGTATGAAGAAATATTAAATAACTGTGCCAATAGAGATTCAATACCACAATTTTTTAATACTAAAGAAGATCATACTTATCAATACTACAATAATAGAGTAGAAATATCTAATCAAGACTTTTTAGGACTAGTATTAGATTATAAGCAAGGATATATCACTTTAGAGCAAAGAAACTACTTTAAAAAAGGTGATGTAGTACAATTTTTTAGTCCGGAAGTAGAATTTGATTTTACAATAGATGAAATATTAGATGAAGAAAATAATATAATAGATATAGTAAGACATCCAAGACAAATTGTTAAAATTAAATGTAGTGAAAAAATTGATAAATTTGCATTTATGCGTATAAAAAAATAAGATTGACAAAAAATATAAACTATAGTATAGTGTAGAAGTTAAAAAAATTACGAGGTGAATTATGACAAAAGAAGTTTACTTAACTCAAGAAGGGTTAAACGACATTAAAAAAGAATTAGATTATTTAAAATTAGAAAAAAGACCTGAAGTTATTGAATCATTAAAAGATGCAAGAGCTCAAGGAGATTTATCTGAAAATGCTGAATACGATGCTGCTAGAAATGAACAAGCTCAAATCGAATCACGTATTATGGAATTAGAATATATCGTTGAAAACGTAGTAATTATTCACGATGTAGTAACAGGTAAAGTAGCTATAGGAAATAAAGTTACTTTAAAATATGTAGAAGATAACGATACAGAAATCTATTCTATAGTAGGAAGTAAAGAAGCAGATCCGTTTGCAAATAAAATATCAAACGAATCACCAATAGCATTAGCTATCTTAAATAAAAAAATAGGTGATAAAGTTACAGTTGATAGTCCAAACGGAAAATATCAAATTGAAATATTAGATATAGCATAAAAAGGATTTATCCTTTTTTTTATCTAAAACATTGAAAAATAGTATGTTTTAGTATATACTATAATAGTAATTTTTATAAAGGAGAAAAGTATGGCGAAAGAAAATAAAAATATAAAAGAAATCTCATTAGAAATCAAAGGAGAAAAATGGGAAATAGCAAAAGAAAAAGCTACTAAAGAAGCTACTAAAAAAGTTAAAGTAGACGGATTTAGACAAGGTAAAGCACCAGTTGAAAAAGTATTAAAAACTTATGGTGAAACTAATATGTTAATGGATGCAGCAGATTTATGTTTACAAGAAGCATATGCAAATATGTTAGAAGAAAACAAAGATTTACAAATCGTTGCACAACCTGAATTAGAACTTAAAAAAATTGATAACGATGGTGTAGAATTTACAGTTATCTTAACTTTAAAACCAGAAGTTAAATTAGGAAAATACAAAGGATTAAAAGTTAAAAAAGATAAAGTAGAAGCTACTAAAGAAGAAATTAATAAAACTATTGAAGAATTATTAGCACGTTATTCTGAAAATGTAACTAAAGAAGGAAAAGTTGAAAATGGTGATATCGCTATTATAGACTTTGAAGGATTCAAAGACGAAGTTGCATTTGATGGTGGAAAAGGTGAAAACTATTCATTAGAAATAGGTTCAAATACATTTATCCCGGGATTTGAAGAACAAATCATAGGAATGACTTTAGGAGAAACTAAAGATATTAATGTAACATTCCCAGAAGAATATCATTCAGAAGACTTAAAAGGACAACCAGTTGTATTTAAAGTTAAAGTAAATGAAATCAAAGGTATTAAATTACCAGAATTCAATAAAGAATTTTTTGAAGATTTAAATATGGATGGTGTTGATTCTAAAGAAACGTTAGAAAAACATGTAGAAGAAAATATTTTAGCTCAAAAAGAAGTTAATGTTGAAAATAAATTTGTAGAAGAATTATTATTAAAAGCAGCTGAAACTACAGAAGTAGAAATTCCAGAAGCTATGATTAATGATGAATTAGATAGAATGATTAAACAATATGCACAAAATTTACAAATGCAAGGTTTATCATTAGAACAATTTTATCAATTCACAAACTCAAATGAAGATGCATTAAAAGATCAAATGAGAGAAGAAGCAGATAAAAGAGTTAAATCTAGATTAATGTTAGAAGAAATTATAGCAGTTGAAAAAATCGTGATTACTGATGAAGAAGCAGAAGCTGAAGCAGAAGAATTAGCTAAAAAATACCAAATGGAAAAAGAAGCATTCTTAAATGCCTTTGGTGGATTAGATATGATTAAATACGATTTAGAAATGCGTAAAACAGTTAATTTATTAAAAGAAAATAACTAATTAAAATAAAAAAAGGAAAAATATTTCTTTTTTTTTTATTTTGTGATAAAATTGTTATAGTTAAAAATAATAAAGGTGGGAATAACAATGGGATTTATAAAAAATTTATTAACAGGAGATGAAACTGACGTTTTTGAAGGTGTTGTAGGTTCTGGAGATGAATATTATACAATAAGACCAGAAGAAGCTTTAGAAGAAAATGATGGTGCTAGTAAAATGATTTTATTAGAACCAAGAGCATACTCAGAAGCGCAACAAATATCAGATCATTTAAAAGCAAGACATACAGTTGTTGTTAATTTAAAAAGAGTTACATCAGACCAAGCAAAAAGAATAGTTGATTTCTTAAGTGGAACAATATATGCAATTGGTGGAGATTTACAAAAAATAGGTGGGGGTATATTTTTATGTACACCAAACAATATAAACATTCAAGGTAAAATAACTGATGAAAAAGAAGGAAAAGACATCCACGACAATGCAGATATAAACATTGAATGGTAAAAAACTTTACAAAGAAAAACAAAGTGTGTTAAAATATACACACCAGAGGTGATTTATGGATAAATTTAATCGTGCACTTCGTGGTTATGATCCTAAAGAAGTTAATGACTTTTTAGATCAAGTAATAAAAAAAGTAGAAACCATGATAACTGATAATAAACAAAAAGATCAAAGAATAAAAGAGTTATCTTCATTAGCTTTAGAAAATGTTGAGTTAAAGAAAAAATTAGCTACATATGAACGTATGGAAGAAACATTAAATAAAGCAATAATGATGGCTCAAAAAACATCTGATCAAATGCGTATGGCAGCTCACAATGAAAGTGAAGTAATTGTTGAAGATGCTAAAAGAAACGCAAATCGAATTGTTAATGAGGCATTATTGCGTGCAGAAAAAGTACAGTTATCAACAGAACAATTAAATAGAAACATAAGAATATTTAAAAGAAGAATTAAAGATATTGTTGAAGCTCAATTAGTAATAATTGATGATATAGACAATGTTAATTTATAACAAATGATAGAGACGGTATATTATTGAAATTACAGAAAGTTTATGGTTGATGAAAATAAACATGGATATAATATACAAATCACTCTTGATGTTCTAATGCGATAAGTATTAGACGGTAACGCGTTATAGTTTTGAGAGTAGAAATACTAAAATAAGGTGGTAACACGGTTATAAATCGTCCTTAATCAGGATGATTTTTTTTATACAATAAAGGAGAAGATAATATGGATTACAAAGATAGTTTATTAATGCCAAATACAGAATTTAGCATGAGAGGTAATTTACCAGAAAATGAGAAAATACAAAGAGAAAAATGGGAAAGTATGAATCTTTATGAACAAATAGTTGAAAAAAATAAAGATGGAATTCCTTTTGTTTTACATGATGGCCCTCCATATGCAAATGGAGATATCCATATGGGACATTCATTAAATAAAATAATAAAAGATTTTATTAATAGAAATAAAATGATGGAAGGATTTAATGCTACATACATTCCAGGATGGGATACACATGGTCTTCCTATTGAATCAGCAGTTACAAAAACTGGAGTTAATAGAAAAGAAATGTCTAAAGTAGAATTTAGAAAATTATGTGAAAGCTATGCGAAAGAACAAGTAGCAAGACAAATGGAAGGATTTAAATCTTTAAATACAGTAGCAGATTACAAACATCCTTACATAACTTATAATAAAGAAATGGAAGCAAGACAAATAGAAGTATTTGCAGAAATGACTAAAAAAGGATTAATTTTCAAAGGATTAAAACCTGTATACTGGTCTCCATCTAGTGAGTCTGCACTTGCTGAAGCAGAAATTGAATATAAAGAAAAAAAAGACCCATCAGTATTTGTAGCATTTCCTGTAGTTAAAGGAAATGATTTAATAAATGTTTCTGATCAATTAATTATTTGGACTACAACGCCATGGACATTGCCAGGTAACTTAGCTATAGCAGTAGGGGATTTTGATTATTCAAAAGTGGAATTTAATAATAACACTTATATAGTAGCAACAGATTTAGTAGAATCTTTAATGAAAGAATTTGAAGTAGAAGATTACAAAATAATAAAAACATTCAAAGGAAGTCAATTAGAAAATATTGAATACAGACATGTGTTTATGAATAGAGATAGTAAAGTAGTATTAGGTGACCATGTTACTTTAGATGCAGGAACTGGTTTAGTACACATCGCACCATCATACGGAGTGGATGACTTTAATGTTGGAAGAAAACATAATTTAGGAATGGTAAATGGAGTAGATGATCAAGGTGTATTAACAGAAGAATCAGGACCATTTGCAGGATTATTTTATGAAGATGCAAATAAAGAAATAACTCAAAAATTAGATGAGTTAAATGCGCTTATTAAACTTAAATTTATTAAACATTCATACCCACATGACTGGAGAACTAAAAAACCAGTAATCTATAGAGCAACAGCACAATGGTTTTGTAGTATAGATAAAATAAGAGAAAAATTATTATATGAATTAGATAATTCAGTGCATTTTCATACAGCTTGGGGAAAAACACGTTTATACAATATGATTCGTGATAGAGGAGACTGGTGTATTTCAAGACAAAGAGTTTGGGGAGTACCAATTCCAATTTTCTATAACGAAGATGGAAGTGAAATATTAGACTATGATGTAATGATGCATGTATCTAATTTATTTAGACAACACGGTTCTAATATTTGGTTTGAGAAAGATGCAAAAGATTTATTACCAGAAGGTTATACAAATCCTTTAAGTCCAAATGGAAACTTCAAAAAAGAAGAAGATATTATGGATGTTTGGTTTGACTCAGGTTCAACTCATACAGGAGTGTTAGTAGAACGTAATATGCCATATCCAGCTGATATTTATTTCGAAGGTTCAGATCAATATAGAGGATGGTTTAATTCATCGTTAATTTGTGGAGTAGCAGCTCATGATAAAGCACCTTATAAAACATTAATCTCACATGGATTTATGTTAGATGGTAAAGGCATTAAAATGAGTAAAAGTGTTGGGAACGTAATAGATCCTGCTAAATTAATTAGATTACACGGAGCTGATGTATTAAGACTTTGGGTTTCTAGTGTTGACTATACAGAAGATGTAAGAATAAGTGATGAATCAATTAATCAAGTAAAAGAATCTTATCGTAAAATAAGAAACACTTATAGATTTATGCTAGGTAACTTATCTGATTATGATAATAATACTGATAGAGTAGATTATACTCAAATGAATTACTTTAATAAATATATGATGATTAGATTAAACGAAGTTATTAAATCTATTAAAAATTCATATAGTAATTATAATTTCCAAGAAATATATAAAACAGTAAATAACTTTATAGCAACAGAATTATCTAATTTCTATTTAGATTTTACAAAAGATATTTTATATATTGAAGGAGCTAAATCACATATAAGAAGAAGTGTTCAAACAGTTTTATATGATACACTGACATCTTTAATAAAATTATTAGCGCCTATCTTACCTTATACTTCAGAAGAAGTTTATAAATTATTGAAAAATAAAGATCAAGAATCAATTCATTTAACTAATAATCCAGAAGTAGTAGAATATAGTGATTCAGAAGAAATTAAACAATTATTTGAAAAATTCTTTGCTATTAAAAATGATGTATATAAAGCATTAGAGGAAGCAAGAAATGAAAAAGTAATTGGTAAAAGTTTAGAAGCAAAAGTTTATATTAATGTAAGTGAAGAATACAATTGTGTATTTGAAAAACTAGATTTAAAACAATTATTAATAGTTTCTGAAATAGTAAAAACGGAAGATACATTAAATAATTACGAAGTTTCTCAAGTTAAAGTAGAAGCTTTTGTAGGAGCAAAATGTGAAAGATGTTGGAATTATTTCAAAGAAGAAGAAATGGTAGAAGACATTTGTAAACGTTGTAATGACGTAGTAAAAGGATAATTTAATTATCCTTTTTATATTGTAAAAAAGTTTCAAAAAATGATATAATTAATTAGAATAAAGGAGAATATATATGAAAAAGGGATTTACATTAATAGAATTACTTGCCGTATTAGTAATATTAGTAATAATAATGGCAATAGCGACACCTATTATTTTGGGAATAATAGATGAAGCACAAAAATCAGCTGATAAAGCCGAAGTAGAATTAATATTAGAATCAGCAAATAATTATTATGCTATAAAATCTTTAGATAGTAAAAATTTTGATAGTGATGAAAATATTTATAGCGAGCTAAGTTTATCAAATGATAAACCAGAAAATGGAGCTGTTAAAATTAATAATAACGGTGAGGTTTATTTAGCTGTTTATATTAATGGCGTGTGCTATACGAAAAACTTTGATGAAAAAAAAGTAAAAGAAGATTACACTATTGAAAATGCTTTAGACTGTGCACCAAAAATTGATTATGTAGATGCATCTTTAAATGGTGGAGATGTTATTTTAAAGCAAGGATTAATTCCTGTAATAATAGATGCTACTGGTACAGTTACTGTAGCGGATACTACAAAAGAGTGGTATAACTATGATAATAAACAATGGGCTAATGCTATTAGTGTTACAAGTGAATATAGAAATGCACCTGCAAATACTGTTATAGCAGAAGAAAATATTTTAGCATATTTTGTTTACATACCAAGATATGAATATCAAATATTTGATATAGATACAACTACAGATTTAGGAGAAGAACAAGAAATTAAAATTAAATTTGTTAGCAATGAAGTTGAAACTGTTGAAGGTAATCAAATAGGAGATTGGCAGACACATCCAGCATTTACACATGATAACCAAAATCTAGAAGGTGTTTGGGTAGGTAAATTCGAACTTACTGGTACAAATACCAATCCAACAATTAAACCAAATGAAAATACAATGTCAAATCAGACAGTTATTGAATTCTTAGATATAACAAAAATATTTACTAATTCAAATGAATATGGATTAACAACAGGAGAAAGTCGAATGATAAATAATGCTGAATGGGGTGCCGTTGCATATTTATCACATTCTAAACATGGAATAGGTAAAGAAATTGTAACAAATAATAACTATTCAGGAGAATCTACTAATATATCTTTATCAGGTTGTGGAACAAAATATGATAATAATACAGTATCACCATCTACAATTTGTGAAAATGAATATGGTAGCATAAGTAGTAATGTATATCCACAGAGTACTACAGGTAACATAAGTGGAATATTTGATATGGTTGGTAGTAGGGTAGAGTATGTAGCAGCAAACTATAAATACATTCAAGGAAATTATGGAAGTGTTGATTTCACTAGTGAGAATTATTTTAATATGTATGAGACATTTGATTTTAATTCTACTAAAGGTCATGCTATGATAGAAACTATGAACTGGTATGATGATTATGTTATTTTTCCAATAATTAGTAATCCATATGTATTAAGAGGGGAGCATTTTGCTGGAGGGCAAAAAAATCATGGTATCTTTTTCTTACATTATGCTGCTGGAAATGCAAATCGATATCATGGAAGCAGAGCCGTTTATACAGTTAACTAAAAGGATAATTTAATTATCCTTTTTATATTCTTCTAAAGTTAAGTTATTTTCA
>CAYJEO010000011.1:0-17154 GCA_964369355.1 uncultured Muribaculaceae bacterium
CCTGCTGTGTAAAATGATTTATCTAAATCTTTACTAGGTTTTTTTATATCTTCTAGATGTTTTATATCTTCTTGTGTAGGTTTACTGATAACTTCTGTCTTTGCTAAATCTGCAAACATGTCAGTTACTAATTCTTTATCGCTTAAATCATTTAACATTTTTGTATTTGTAATAGTATTAATAAGTTCCATTAATTCATCACTTTCAACTTCTTGCTTATAAGCTGTCTTTGTTTCTTTATTTATTTTTTTTAAAAGTTCTAAGTCTATATCTTTAAAGTTAGCATATTTATCATTTACATCTGTTCTATTTGTTTTTGCTATATCTAAAGCTTCTTTTATATCATATATTTTAGGTTCTTCTATTGTAGGTGTTGATCTTATAAATTCATTTTTAGTTTCTCTTTTATAGGTTTCTCTACTCATTACCATTTCTTTTATTTTTTTTATATCAACTTCTTTTGAAGATGGTATAGTAGCTACTCCTTCAATGTTACTATAATCATTTACATCGAATGTATCATCATAAGAAGATTTGTATCTACTTACTCTACTACCAGTATTATTTTGTTCTGTGTATCTTTCCATACGACTCTTCATATAATCACCTCTATTATTTTAATTATATCATAATTTTTTTTATTTTGAAGTGTTTACTTGCTTTTTTAATTTTTTTTATTTATAATTTTAATGGAGGTTTTTTATGAAAAAAATAACTGTAATTGAAAGTGCTTGTATTAGCTGCGGAGCTTGTCAAGCGATTTCTGGAGAAAACTTTATTATTAATGATGCTGGTATTGCAGAAGTAATTAGTCAAGAGATTACTGAAGATACTATGGATGCTGTAGAAGGTTGTCCAACATCTGCTATTATAATTGAAGAAAATTAAAAGAATACTAATTGTATTCTTTTTTTTCTGCATTATTTGCACCAGCTTCGTTATATAGTTGTTTTACTTCTTTTGGTGTTAAATATCTATATTCACCACTTTTTAAATCATTAACATGTAAAAATGAATATTGTTCTCTTTTAAGTTTAGATACATGATAACCCAATGCTTCAAACATTTTTTTAACTTGATGGTTTCTTCCTTCATGAATATGTAATTCTACTATTGAAGAGTTATTTCTTTTATCTAATTTTTTAATTTTAGCTTTTGCTCTTGCTGTTCTTCTTCCATCAATTATTACACCGCGTTCTAAAACTTTTATTTCACTTGTTTTAATTACACCTTCTAATTTAGCTATATAAACTTTAACTATTTTGTTTTTAGGATGCATTAAATAATTTGCTAATTCTCCGTCATTTGTTAAAACTAATACACCTGTTGTATCGTAGTCTAATCTACCAACTGGATATAATCTTTTATTTGTTTTAACTAAATCTAAAACTGTTTTTCTATTTAATTCATCTTTTGTACTAGTAATAACAGCTCTTGGTTTATTTAATAAGATGTACTCTTTTTCTTCAAAATCAATTGTTTTTCCATCAATTTCTACTACATCATTTCCACTTACTTTTATTCCTAAAGTTGTTACTATTTGTCCGTTTACTTTTACATTTCCGTTTAATATTTCTTCTTCTGCTTTTCTTCTCGAGCAGTATCCACTGTTTGCTATTACTTTTTGTAATCTTTCCATAAAATCACCTGGGATAATTATATAGTATATTACTAAAAATAGCAACTAAAATAATATATTAACTATTAATATGCTTGCTAATATTCCAACTAAGTCTGCTAGTAGTCCTGCAAATAAAGAATATTTTATTTTTTTTATACCAACACTTCCAAAATAAAGTGTTAAAACATAAAATGTTGTATCAGTTGAACTTTGTATAACACTTGCTAATTTACCTATAAAACTATCTGGTCCTATGGTAGCAAATATTGAATTTAAAATAGCTAATGAAGCTGATCCTGATATTGGTCTTACTATCATCATTGATATTATTTCTATTGGAATATTCATTATTTTTATATACTGCGTTAATAATAAAAATAAACTATCTAAGAGTCCACTTTTAATAAATATATTAATTCCAAATATCATTCCAAGTAAATTTGGAAAAATCGTTAATATCATTGGAAATGATTCCATGCTTCCTTCTGTAAAAGAATTAAATATATCTACGTTTTTATATAAGGCATATATAATTACGAACAAAACAAATAAAGGTATTATATAATTAGTAATATTAACCATATATTTTATATAAAATCCTATCTATTATAATGGCAGCTGTTAAAGATATTAAAGTAACTAATATGGAAGCTGTTAAAGTTACAGTAGGATCTATACTGTTATAACTCATTCTTAAAGCTATTACAGTAGTTGGTATTAGTGTTACCCCAGCTGTATTTATTACTAAAAAAGTTATCATAGATCTACTAGCTGTATCTTTTTTATTCAGTTTTTGTAAAGAAGTCATTGCTTTTAATCCAAAAGGAGTTGCAGCACTTCCTAGTCCAAATGAATTTATAATTATATTTGATGATATTAGTGATAAACTTTCATGATTTTTAGGTATTTCTGGAAATATTTTAGTTAAAAAAGGTGTTAATTTTTTTGCTAATGTTTTTAGTAATCCAGCGTTTTCTGCTATTTTCATTATACCTAACCACAATGCCATTACAGGAAACAATTGCATCATTAAATTAATTGTTTCTTCAGTACTTTTTAATATTTGTTCATTAATAATATTTATATTACCTGTAAATAGCGCAAATAATATTCCACTTATTATGAAAAATGACCATACTTTATTTATCATTTAAATAGATTCCCTATGAATTCAAATAAATTGAATTTTTCTTTTTCTTTCTCTTTTAAAAATATATTTGTTTCAAATAATTTATTATCACCTAGTAATACTTCTACTATTCCTATTTCATCATCATTTTCATATTCTGTTAATTTATTTAATTTAAAATTTAATATAATTGCTTTTTCTTCTCCTTTATATAATGGATAGTAAAAATCTTCTTTTATAGAAAAAGAGTAGTTATCATAATAATCTTCATCTATTATATCGATATTTCCTTTTTTTAATATTTGATAATTATTTATTTCTGAAAATGCTTCTTCAAATAAATTTTCATGATCTAAAAAGTCGTTTCCATCATTTAAAGTTACTGCTACCAAATTTAAATTATCTTTTGCAGCTGTTGTTACTAATGTTCTTTTAGCTATTTCTGTATAACCAGTTTTTCCACCTGTTGCATATTCATAATTAAATAATAACTTATTTTTATTGTCCCAAGAATATGAGTTTTTATTTGTTTTAACATTATGTTCTTTAGTAGCTGTTATTTCTTTATATATATCATTTTTCATCGCATAACTTGTTAATAATGCCATATCATAAGCTGTTGAATAATTACCTTTATTTTCATCTAATCCGGATGGATTATTAAATGTGGTATTATTCATGCCTATTTCTTTTGCTTTTTCATTCATGTGTGTTACAAAAGCGTCAACACTTCCTGATACATAATGAGCAATTGCTAATGCAGCATCATTTCCACTTCTAAGCATTAGTCCATATACTAAATCTTTTAATTTTATTTCTTCACCTACTTGAATATATATAGCAGAGCCATATGCGGCTTTGATTTCTTCTCCTATAGTTACAGTTTCTTCTAATTTTTCTGATTCTACTGCTAATATTGCTGTCATTATCTTAGATATGCTAGCTACACTTCTTTCTTCGTTTATATTATCTGCATAAAGTATTCTACTTGAATCCATATCCATAAGAATTGCTGATGTTGCACTTGTCTGATATGCAAATACATTTGTTGGTATCAGTAATAATATAATACTTGCTATTATTTTTTTCATAAACTCACCTATAAAATAATATGAAAAAAAAGAACTTTTAGTCCTTTAGTTTATTTAATTCGTCTAAGTAATTTTGTTTTAATTTATTTAAATAAATTTTATTATTTCGTCATATATCTTCATATCACTATTAACTAGAATAGTTTGTATCCCTAATTTATTAGCCGTTTCTATATTGTTTTTATTATCATCTAAAAATAATATTTCGCTTGCTTCAATATTAAACTTATTAATAATATGATCATAGAAATCTTTATTAGGTTTTATTTTGCCAATTTCAGCAGAAATAATTAAATCTTCTAATCTTTCTACTTCTAGATTATTTTCTATATAATCTCTTATATAGGAAACATGATTAGTTGCTATAATTATTTTTAAATCTTTATTTTCCTCTTTTATTTTCTTAAAAATTTTTTTATCTTTAACTGTATATATCTTATTTAATAATTGTTCAGTTGTTCTCATTAATATAGAATCTTTATCAATTATTTTTCTTGCATTAATTAAATATTCTGCATCACTTAAATTAGGGCCAAATAATCTTTCAAGTTTGTCTTCAACTTCTGTTAATTCTATATCTTTTTCAGTTACTAATACACCGACTAAATCAAATACTATTAATTTTATCATTATTAACTTCCTTTCTTATTGGCAAACCTCTGATCTGCTCACATTACACATATATAAACCCAATTATATATTATTTTCTTTAGACTTAAAGATAGACTTGTTATATTAGCTATAATTTTGACCAGTACTAAGTAAGTCTATCATCTTTAAAACATTTAATATATTATTCATAAAATCACCTATATTTATTATAACAAAAAAAGAACTAATTAGTTCTTTTAATAAGCATATATTCCATTGATTTTTTCATATTCTGTTGTGGATAAATCATTTACTGACCATGAATCATCTTTTTTAGTTAAATTAACATCTATTGTATATTTAACAGTATCTTTTGCTTCTTCTAATTTTTCAAGTTGATAATCAACATATAATTTTTCAGAATATTCTCCTGATTCATCATTAAATTTATCAGGATTATTAGCTAAATAATCTTTAGCATCTTCCATTACTTTATGAAAATCATTTACTGTAATTTCGACTGTTACAATTGCATTATCTCCATCAATTACTTCGTCTTTAATAGAGTATTTTAAATCCTTATAGTGATTTTTCATAATATCTTCATATTTTTCTCTTTGTTCTGTATTAAAACTTTCCTCTTCTGCTACTACTTTATCTAAATCATCTAATACTGATTCATCTAACATCTGATAGTTTTCAAAAAACATTTCAGTTTTTTTAGTTGGTGTATTAGACATATCAGTAGTACAACCTGTTAGTAATAATATAGACATTAAATATATAATTGCTTTTTTCATAATTCCCTCCTATCCATATTTTGAATAGTTTATATTTTTTTATACATTTTTTATAGAAATTAGTTTGAAAAAATCATATATCTTATCTTTACAGTTATAAAAATTATTATTTATTTCTTCTTTTAATTTATTAAACATTATAACTTCATCTTCGATTAATTGATCAAAATAATCAAAATATAAATATTTTAATTTTTCTTTATTGTTTTTTATTTCGTGTAATGATTTAATTAAATATTTTTTCTTTGATAAATCATTTTTAGTAATAAAATTATTTTTACTATGTTCTTTTATTATTTTGAAATCTATTTTATTTATTTCTTGTAAAGAAGCAATTTCTAAAATTTCATCTTCTTCTTCTAAAATAAATTTAGAGTAAGCTTCTGTTATAAATTTATTATTTAACTTTATTGCAACTGCTTCTAATCCATCAGTTAATAAAAATGCATATTTTATATTTTGGATTATTTTATTATGAAATATTTCTGTCTTATTTTCTAATTTTTCTAAATTATAAAAAATAACTTTGTTGATAATTATTTGTTTCAAATCATTTGTACTTATTTTAAATAATGGTATTTTTCTTATATGGGTATATTTATCTGTTTCATCCCATTCATAAAAATCAATTATACTCTTTTGAAAATTTAAATATATATCTTATATATAACTCAAATATTTTCCTCCTTTGTAAATACAGTAGCAAACATGATTAAAATGCCTATAATAGATAAGTAACATTCTAATCTGCTACTTATAAATTTAACATAATCATAAAAATTATACCCAATTGTCATTAAATTTAAATAACCTATTATATAAGTGAATCCGAGTATCGTAAGTCCGAAGCCTAAAAGAAAAAAAAATATTTTGCTCATGTTATCACCTATTTAACTTTATTCAAATATTAAAAAAAAAACCTAAATTGGTTTTCTTATTTTATTTAGTAATTCTAAATCATCCATTATAGGTGTTTGTCCTATTAAGTTAGGTCTATTCTCTAATCCATGAAAATCACTACCACCTGATGTTAATAAATTTCTTTTTTTAGCAAATTCTTTTAAGTAATTAACTTGTTCTTCATTATAGTCATAATAATATGTTTCTATTCCATCAATATTGTTATTATCGTATAAATCATTTAAATAAGGTTTAATATTATTTATTCCATAACTAAATGGGTGTGCCATTAAAGTTATACCATTATTATCTTTTATTAATTTAATTACATCTTTTATATTAGGATAGTATTTATGAAATTCACAGAAAAATTGACTATCTGGATTTGATACACTTTTTCTAAAGAATAATCTAGGATTTTCTACATAATCTTCTTTTAATATTTCTTTTAAATTTTTATTATGTTTTACTAATGATTTATAAAGGTTAGTTTCATATCTTTCAATTCCTATATATTGTTTAAAAATATCATCGTATTTTAAATTTAAGTCATCTAATTTCTTTAATAATTTAGTTCTTTCTTTTATATATATTTCTTCCCAACTTATATCTTTATTAAAGTCTTCAAAATATTTATCTATCAATTCATAATTATCAAAGTCATATGCTAATAATTCTATTCTATAGTTTTTATAAAAAGTTGTTATTTCTAATCCTTTTATTATTTGTCCTGAAAATATATTTCTTATTTCCTCATCTTCTAAATCATCATAGGCAATAGTAGTGTCATGATCTGTTATAGATATTATTTTTAATCCTTTTTCTTCTGCCATTTGTAGTACTTCTTCTATTGTATGATATCCATCTGAATAAGTAGTATGCATATGTAAATCTATCATTTTATAACCCCTTTACAAAATAAAAACAAGCGATATGCTTGTTGTAATCAATATGGTGGAGAATACAGGATTCGAACCTGCGACCCCCTGCGTGCAAGGCAGGTGCTCTAGCCAACTGAGCTAATTCCCCATGTGCATTAATCAAAACGCATAATAATAATATCATACAAATTAATTAATTGCAACATTTTTTTTGATTTTTTTAATCTATTATATTAGAAATTGCTTTCATAATAGCAATTTTTCCATATTCATAAGTAATTCCACCTTGTAAATAAGCAATATACGGTTCTCTAATAGGTCCATCACAAGATATTTCTATACTAGAGCCTTGTATGAAGCTTCCTGATGCCATTATTACTTGATCATTATAGCCTGGCATTTCCCATGGAAGTGGTAATGTATTTGAATTAATAGCTGATGCTGCTTGTATTCCTTGTGTGAATTTAACTAATAAATCTTTATCTTTAAAAATAATTTTTTGAACTATATCTGTTCTTAAATCAGTAGCTTTTGGTTCTACTTCTATATTTAAATATTCTAATACTTTACTTGCTAAAGTTATTGTTTTTAAAGATGATGCTATAGCATTTGGGGCCATATATAATCCTTGTAGCAAATATTTATTTATTCCTAAAGTTGGTCCTACTTCTTTTCCACTACCTGGAACAGTTAATCTTTGAGCAGCTAAATCTACTAAGTCTTTTTTACCAGCTACATATGCTCCATTAGGTGCTATTCCTCCACCTAAGTTTTTAATTAAAGAACCTACTATTATATCTGCTCCTATAGTTAAAGGTGATGTAGTTTCTACAAATTCACAGTAACAATTATCAATCATTATTATTACTTCTTTATCATATTGTCTAATAAAATTAATTACTTTTTTTAATTTTTTAATATCTATACTTTTTCTTGTTGAATATCCTGTTGATCTTTGAATTTCTATTACTTTTATTTTTTTATTTGTTAATGTGTTTTTTATTGAATCATAATCAAAGTCATCATTTATTAAATCTATTTGTTCATAGTTTATATTAAAACTTTTTAATGAACTATTATTAGGCGTTATCCCTATTACTTCATCTAATGTATCATATGGTTTACCTGTTATTGATAATAAAGTGTCATTAGGTCTTAATAAGGCAAATAAAGTTACTGTTAATGCATGACTTCCAGATATGAATTGTGTTCTTACTAAACTATCTTCTGCGTCTAGTATTGTACTAAATACATCTTCTATTGCATCTCTTCCTAAGTCATCATATCCATATCCAGTTGTTCCAATAAAGTGTGATTCATTTATATTATGTTTTTTAAAAGCATTAATTATATTTAAACTATTTTCATAGCAAATATTATCTATTTGTTTAAAGTTTTCTTTTAATTCTTCTTCTGCTTTTTCTACTAGTTCTAATACTTTATCAGACATATTTACCTCCATCTATTTTTATTGTTGTGCTATTAATATAGTTTGCATCTTCACTGCATAAAAAAGTTATTACTTTTGCTATTTCTTCTGGATTTGCAAATCTTTGTTTTAATATTTTTTTATTTTCTTCTTCTATAAATTCTTTATCTAATTGTTTATTCATTTCTGTATTTACCCATCCTGGAGCTACTGCGTTTACATTTATGTAAGGTGCAAATTGAACCGCTAAATTATTCGTTAAAGATATCACAGCCGCTTTTGATGCGTCATAGTCTATACTCATTGGATAGTATGAATCTATTGCATTATTACTAGATACATTTACTATTTTTCCATATTTTTTTTCTTTCATGTGCATTTCCACGTGCTTACATACATTGAAAGTTCCTATTAAGTTCGTATCTAGAATTTTTTTAAAATTACTTACTGTTTTGTCTTCAAATAAAGTATCTATTGCTATACTTGCATTATTAATAACAAAATCTATTTTATTAAATTTTGTTATTATTTCATTTATCATATTTTTAACTTCTTCTTCTTTTGATACATCACATTTAATACATAGTGTTTTTACACCATAAGTATTTTTTATATATTGTTCTAATTCATCTGCTTCTTTTTGTGAATTATTATAATTAATAACGACATTTGCTCCTTTTTTTGCAAATTCAATTATTGTTTGCTTTCCTATTCCCTTACTAGAACCTGTTACTAGTGCTACTTTATTTTTAAATTCCATAATATCCCTCGCTAATCAAATATATTATAGCATAAAAAAACTAATTATTTTAATTAGTTTTGTTTTACTATTTATGAATTTGCTAATACTGCTCTTGCTGAGTTAAGTGCATTTCTTTCACCATAAGCAGAGCCAAAAGAAAATATCCCTTGCATGAAATTATCACTATTTAATCCACCACGCAATATTGTTACTGTAGATGGTTCGATGAACTGAGCAAAATCATTATTCCAATTTCCATATGTATTGAAAGATCCTGATGGTATAGAAGCAGTATAATTACTACCATTTAATTCTCTAATTGCATCGCCTTTTAAGCTTTTTTCAACATTTAATCTGTCTATATTATATTCATATAAATCATAATATTTTTCTTCTGGGAAAGTTATAAATCCTGTTAAGTTATTATTAATAGAACCTGAACTGTTTTTTATTAATGACATAGTATATTCCCAACGACCACCGGCCATATCATATATACCTGTTATATTATTATTTGTACTTGCCAGTATTCCTAATTCTGTATTCCATTTATTACTATTAGGACAACTTGCTTTTATCGATATCTCACCACCATAACAACCTGTTGTTAAAACAAAGTTATTTAGATAATAAGAATTATTTTCTATTCTATTCGTACACGTTCCATCACTGTTACATACACCATACTTTGATTGTGAAAAGTATGCAACTAATCCCCATTCTGTATTTTTTATCATGTGTACATCACTACTTGAATCTAATCCATTTGTATTATTTATTTCTCTTATTTTATAATAAAATTCTGCCATAGATAGATTAGTCACTGAATCAACATTTGGAATTATTTTATTTTCGGCTGATATTTCAAATTTACCAATCCATAACCCTTTTTGTTCTTCTGTCCCAAAAGTAAAAGCAGGGTGTGCGTTTTCATTTTGTTGAACAAATTCTATTTCTATAGCAGTTTGTGCATTAACGATTGTTGTTTCATCATAATTATATCTCGGTATCCACACAAACATTTGTTGAATATTTTGCATTTCTATTATGCTACCTACTGTTGTGTCAGTTCCTTCTGTAACAACTACTGCATTTGCCCATTGTTTATTTTCATAGTCATACCATTTTTCTTTAATGTCAGCACTTATTACGGTTCCATCTTGGTTTATAGTAACAGGAACTAATCCTGGAGATATTTGTGGGTCCAAACCTTTTAGTATACTATCTGAGTAAATAGTCAAAGGCGCGCAGTCTTCTTTTGATACTTTATCATCTATTAACACTTCTGTGGAATCATACCCTTTTGTGTAACAGGCACCATCTAAATATACAGCTACAGATATTTTACTGTCCTTAACAGTAACTATGCCATTATCTGGTTTATTAGTTAAGTGTATGTATGCAAAAATGTTTTCTTCTTTTTGAATTTTACCATATATTTCTGACTCACTATCTAAAGATTCTGTTCCTATTAAAGTTTCTGCGCTATCTGCTATCATTGAGACTGTACTTTTATTGGCAGATATTTTTGACTCATCTATTATACCTAAGATAATAGGTGTTGCAATTGCCATTATTATTACTAGTATAACTAGTACTGCTAGTAATTCTATTAATGTGAATCCTCGTTTTTTATTTTTCATATTGTTCTCCTCTTTTTATCTTTCCTTATTTTTCATAATATATACATTTATCATTTAACATTGTATACATTAAAATATAATTCATTAAAGTTTAACTCTTCATTTTTAATTAATGTTTTTTTGTTTGTTTTATCTGAATAATATTTTATTTCATCATTTGTTTGATAATAAATATATTCATCTATTAAAATAAATTTTTTTATATTTTCTTCTTCAAATAAATATGTTTTTATTTCAGGATTTTCTTTTGTTGATCTATATACAATAGTTTTATCTTCTAATACTTCTTGATAATAGTAAAATCCATTTTCATTTCCTATTTGTGCAATTACATTTTCGACTGGTTTTTCTATAATAAAATATAAATTTTCTATTACTGCATCATTTGCAGATCTTTCTTCCCATGTATTTATATTATAAAATTTAATATCATCAGTACTGTTTCCTACTTCTTTTATTTTTGCATTTTCTAAATCTATTTCATATTGTTTTCTTGTGTCTTTATCAAATATGTATACGTTATTATCTACTATACCTTGAATATATGAGTTTTTTGATAAAGTGATATTTATTTGCTCTTGTTTTTGATTTTCAATATTAATTATATTTAGTTTTGTATATTCTTGTGATTGTCTTGTAGGAACTAAATAATATTTATCTACCAAAATAATTAAGTTTGTATCATATGTATTATTGTCATTTAAAATAATATTATTTATAGTTTCATCTATTATATATACTCCTTTATAATTAGATATTGCCAATGTATGATTTTCTAATACATTATTTTGATATAAAGTTATTGGGTACTCTTCTTTGCTATTTTCTAAATTGTCACTAAATTGTTCTAAATTAGGAATTTCTTCAGCAAAATTTATTAGTTCTATAGGTTTGTTTTCTATATCATGATAATTTTTAACTACATTATTTTCATAGCATAAAATTGTGCTATCTATATCATCTTTATATATAACACCAATACACATTCCGTTTAATGTTTTTATTTCTTTTATTAATCCTTGTTCATTAAATTCTTGATCAAATAATGAAATAGTATATTTTAATTGTTCTGCTTCTATTAATATATTAATATGCTCTTTTAAATTGTCTTCTATTAATTTTTCTTCTACTTTAATTTCTATATTTTCATCTGTTAATGTATAACTTATTTGAGTTGGAGTTTCTTTTACTACTATTGATAAAATTATATATATTATTAATAGTGTAATAAATGTTATTAATAATTTTTTCATACTACCACTACTTTCTTCTTTAATTATAATATATATTTGCATTTGTTTCAAGAAAAAAGAATGGTTATTTTTTTCCCATTCTTCTTTTTTCTTCCATCATAAATTCTGTTATTTTAGTTTCTATTTCTGGTAATGCTTCTTTTTGGATATTTGATAAACATACTTTTTCATTTACTGTATCAATATGTACTTTTCCCCATAAAACACCCATTTTTACTTTTAAATCATTAAATAAATCTGGTGTGATTGTTATGAAGAAGTATCCGAATATCATTCTTTTTTGCCCTAACATAACTCTTTTATTTGTTACTGCTACAACATATGTAGTAATAATATCTAATGGATTATCATTTTTTTGAGCTGCAAATACATATCTGATTTCTTCCCCTGGATTTAAATGACGTTCTACTATTTTAGAGTGTGATTTTATTCTCCAAGATATTGTAAAAGGATATCTTTTTTTAAATTCTTTTGCTTTTGTATATATTAAACTCATACTATTCACCTAACATTCCATTGTTTTCAAGTAAAGCTTTAAATGATTCTACTGATGTATATGTTAATTCAGCTGTAATTTCACCATTTTCAACTATAATAGCTGAAGGGATAGTTATATTTGATGAACTTTCTTGATATAGGCTAAATGTACTTGCTATTAAATCTGCATCTTCTTGGACTCTTATATCTATTACATTAAATGTAATATTTTCTTCATTTGATATTTGTTTTAATCCATCTAACATTTCTATTACTGCAAAATTAACCGGTGTTGCTAATACATATAGATTTTTACCTGTTTTTGAAGTCTCAACTAATTCTTCTGCTTCAATATAATTTAAAGTTAATTGTTGCTCTTCTGTTAAAAATTCTGCTTTAATTAAGAAGTCATATAAATCTTCTTCTGGCATATACCCTGGATTATAAGCTATAGTTTCCCCATTTTTTACTACTGCTATAAATGGTGTACCAAATTCTTCCATATTTGTTCCTGGTACCATTGTTGTTACTATTTCTTCTAAGATAGTTGAACTTATTTCATCTGAGTTAATATAAGTGTATTCAAATCCAAATTCTTCTTTCAAACTATCTAGTGTTGGTTCCATATATGTACAATATGAACATGTTGGTCTACCAATATATATTAGTTCTGATGTATTTCCATTATATAATTCATTGAAATTTGATAATTCTAATTTTTCTTTGTTTTCTACTTCTATTAACGAAAACATTACTATAATTACAAATACTGCAAGAGCTATTAATAATCTTAATCCTCTTTTATTTGTATTTTCTATTCCTTTTTTAGTTGCCATTTTTTCCCTACTTTCCACAACAGTTTTTATACTTTTTACCACTTCCACATGGGCATGGTTCGTTTCTACCTATTTTTTCTACTTTTTTAGGTTGTTGTTTTTTTGTTTTACTTAGATCATTATTTGCTTGCCCTTTTAAAACTTGTGTTCTTTCAATATTTTGTCTTATTTGAGCTTTTACTAGGAAATGAGTTATGTCTTTGTCTAATCTGTCTAAAAGTTGTTCTAATAATTCATAACCTTCTTTTGTATATGCTCTTAACGGATTACTTTGTGAATAACTTCTTAAATGTATTCCTTCTCTTAAGTGTGACATTGTATTAATATGTTCCATCCAATTTGTATCAATTAATTTTAATGATAATGCTTTTTCTGATTCATTAATTATTTCTTTCGGAAATTCTTTTGTTTTTTCTTCATATTCTAATACTAATTTGTTATATAAAAATTCAATTATAGCATCTGTATTTAAATTTTTTAATTCTTCTACTTTTAAATTATTTTTATATAATTCATTTATAGACTCGACTAATTCTGATAAATCATTTTCATTTATTTTATTTTGATCATTTGAATGTTGTAAAACTAATAATTCTATATATCCATAGAAGTTATTTAAAATAGTTTCTCTTATTGATTCACTATCTAATATTTCGTTTCTTTTTTCATATATAGTTTCTCTATGTCTATTAATTACATCATCATATTCTAATAAACTTTTTCTTATATCAAAGTTGTTTCCTTCTACTCTTTTTTGAGCATTTTCAACAAATTTAGCAAATGGTTTTAATCTTAATGATAGATCACCAGTCATGTCTACTCTTGAAAGTAATGCTTTAAATCTTTCTCCACCGAATCTTCTCATTAAGTCATCTTCAAACGATATACAAAATTGAGTAGTACCTGGGTCACCTTGACGTCCAGAACGTCCTCTTAATTGGTTGTCTATACGTCTTGATTCATGTCTTTCTGTACCGATTACCATTAATCCACCTAAAGCTTTAGTTTCTTCTGTTAATTTAATATCTGTTCCACGTCCAGCCATATTAGTTGCTATTGTTACTGCTCCAACTTGACCAGCATTGGCAATAATTTCTGCTTCTCTCTCATGGTTTTTAGCATTTAAAACTTCGTGTTTAATTTTTGCTTTTTTTAATGCTTCACTTATTTTTTCACTTGTTTCTACGGCTATTGTACCAACTAAAACTGGTTGCCCTGTTTTTTGTCTTTCAGCTATTTCTTTTACTATTGCTTCAAATTTTGCTTTTTCATTTACAAAGAATAAATCTCCATAGTCTTGTCTTGCTATTGGTTTGTTTGTAGGTATTTGAATAACATACATGTTATAAATATCTCTTAATTCTTCTTCTTCTGTTTTTGCAGTACCTGTCATACCAGATAATTTTTTATACATTCTAAATAAATTTTGGAATGTAATTGTTGCTAAGGTTTTTGTTTCTTCATTAATTACTACTTTTTCTTTTGCTTCAATTGCTTGGTGTAACCCATCTGAAAAGTTTCTACCTTTCATTAAACGACCAGTAAATTGGTCTACTATTAATATTTGGTTATTTTCAACTACGTAGTCTACATCTTTTTTCATTCTATAGTTTGCTGCTAATGCTTGATTTATAAAATGCACTAAATTTGTATTATCTATATCATATAGATTTTTTATTCCAAATGCTTGTTCAGCTTTTGATATACCAGTATCATCTAATGCTACTGATCTTGTTTTTTCATCATATATATATCCATTATTTTCTTTTAATGTTTTTGCAAATCTATCTGTATCTATATACATATTACTTTGTTGCATTCTTCCACCTGAAATAATTAAAGGTGTTCTTGCTTCATCTATTAATACTGAATCGATTTCATCTACTATTACGTAGTTTAATGGTCTTTGAACTCTATTTTCTGCTTTTACTACCATGTTATCTCTTAAGTAATCAAATCCAATTTCATTGTTAGTTGAGTACATGATATCACAAGCATAAGCTTTTTGTTTTTCTTGCGGATTTAATTCTCTATAGTTTACTCCTACAGTTAGACCTAGAAATCTATAGATTTCGCCCATCCACTCAGCATCTCTACTTGCTAAGTATTCATTTACTGTGATGATATGAACTCCATCACCAGTTAAAGCATTTAAATATGCAGGTAATGTTGAAGTTAATGTTTTACCTTCTCCAGTTTTCATTTCTGCTATATTACCATAGTGAATTGTTAATCCACCTAATAATTGTACAAAGTAAGGTTTTTCTCCAATTACTCTATATGCTGCTTCTCTAACTGTTGCAAATGCTTCTACCTTAATATCTTCTAAAGTTTCTCCATTTGCTAATCTTTCTTTGAATTCTTTTGTTTTATTTTTTAATTGATCATCTGTTAATTTTATATATTCTTCATCTAATTGCATTACTTTATTTGCAATGATTTTAAATTTTTCTAATTCTTTATGTTCATGATCAAAGATTTTTTTAAAAATTTTCATTTTATCAATCCTTCCGTACAATATAATTTTACCAAAAATTATTGAAAAAACCTAGCAAAATCAACTTTTTCATCTATTTTTCATAAATAAAAAAGGCTTTAAAGCCTTAGTTAATTTCTATTATTCCATAATGATTATCTTTTCTTTTATATAAAACTAAATTTTTACCTGTTTCTGAATCTTCGAATATGAAAAACTCATGTCCTAATAATTCCATTTGTAAAATTGCTTCTTCTTCATTCATAGGTTTAGTTTCTAATTGTTTTCTTCTAACAACTTTTGTTTCTTCTTCCTCTTCAACTTCAAACGGAATAAATTCAGCATATACATCTTTAAGAACTTTTTTCTTTAATCTAGTTTTGTTTTTTCTAATTTGTCTTTCTAGTTTATCAGATACTAAATCAATAGCAGCATATAAATCTTGATGTCTTTCTTCAGCTCTGATAATGATTTTTTTAAGCGGTATTGTAACTTCCACCACTTGAGATGGGCCACTTAGTCGAATTCTGATGTTAGCAGAAACTTCTTCAGACTTATCTAGATATTTATCTAAACGCCCTATCTTTTCCTCTAAGTATGTTTTAATTGGATCTGTAACTTTAATTTTGTTACCATGAATATTTAATTTCATATGATCACCCTCCTATAGTCATTATAGCATATATTTTTTATTTTGTATAATTTAAAAAACTACACTAACGTAGTTTTAACTTCAATAACACTTTTTGCTTGTAATCCCTTATCAGTTCTCACTAATTCAAAATCTACATATTGACCTTCAACAAGAGTTTTAAATCCTTCTGTTAAAATTGATGAATAATGAACAAAGATATCTTCTGAATCTTGATATTCAATAAATCCAAAACCTTTTTCATTATTAAACCATTTTACTTTTCCGCGCATGTCAACAACTCCCTTCTAGTAACTTTCCTACAATACTAATATACCGAATTTAGCCCTTATTTTTCAAGAAAATCCGTACTACAAATTTCGACAAAATCAGCATATTTTATTATTACCATATATAAGGTTGATAGTTATTTCTGATGTATTAAATAGCCTATTTTTTGCTTTAAATTTGATTTAAATTAATTTTAGACGAGTTTTGTATAGTTTTAAGCAATATTTTCTTTGAAGAAATATGTCGAATGTTAAAATTATTGAGGTTGAGGTAGGCGCTTATGAAGAAATATATTATCGATTACTTACTAAAAATTATAAAGGAACAAAAGAGTTATACTACTACAGAACTAGAAGAAATTCG
>CAYJEO010000011.1:17254-23358 GCA_964369355.1 uncultured Muribaculaceae bacterium
TAAAAATTATAAAGGAACAAAAGAGTTATACTACTACAGAACTAGAAGAAATTCGTTACGGGTTATCTTCAATTTACCTTTTGATCAGTAAGTTATTAGTTATTTTCCCTTTAGGATATTTACTTGGATTATTTAACGAAATGTTAATATTCATGATAATATACAATATCATAAGGATGCCATCTTTTGGGTTACACGCTACCAAGAGTTGGATCTGCCTGCTTGTTTCCACTTTGACTTTTATCGGAATACCTTATTTAAGTACTGCTATAGTTATTCCGATAGAGTTAAAAATTTTGCTTGGTGTTATCACAATTGCATTAATATATAAAAATGCACCAGCTGATACACACAAGAAACCTATTGTTAATCCAACTAGAAGACGAGTTTACAAAATTATTTCAGTAACAATAGCAATATTGTATGTTATTATTGCATTATTAGTGAATAACTTCATGTCAAACATGTTTCTATTTTCATTAATGCTACAATGTTTTATAATATCGCCATTCATATATTCGATTTTCAACTTGCCTTATGATAATTATAAGACATACCTTGCTAATAATAATATATTAGAAACTAGTTAGAAAGGGAGAAAATGTTATGAAAGAATTTTTTGCATCAGTATTTGCTGCATTAGGAATGGGTGCAGCTACTTTCGGTAGTGAAGCATCTTTAGTAGTTATTTTCGATGAAGAAGAAACTCCAAAAAGTTTAATTAAATAAAATAAAAAATACACATCTGATTGTTGTGTATTTTTTTCTTATTTTGTTTTTATCATAATAGTTTGTGTAAATACATTAGAGTTGATTTTTCTTTCAGAAGTAACAACTTTACAATTTTCTAATAATTGTTTTGCTATTTTTAAACCATATCCACGATTTTTACCTTTACTAGAATATGATTGTTCATCTATCTTTGCTGCTTCTACTGAATTAAAAGTATTAGCGATTTTAATTATTAAACAACATTTTTTTAGTACTATTTCAACTAATACTTCTTTTTCTTTAGATTCGAACGCTGCTTCATTTGCATTATCTAAATATATCCCTAAAATAGTACATAAATTTTTTAATTGATTTGGTTTTAAACCTAGGTCTTTGACAGTTTCAACATTCTTACCTACAATAAGACTATAATTTAAATCTTTATTCTTTGCATCTAATAATTTTTTATAAATAATTGCTTGTACACCACCATATGGGATATTTACAACTGAATTTATTAATCCTTCATCGTCTTCTATTCTGTCATCAATTAATTCATTTATATAGTCAATTATTACATCTTTATTTTCGGACTTACCAACCATTCCTTTAATACTAATAAAATCATTTTTAGTATTGTGATTAAGTTCTCTTTGTGTATGCAACATATTCTCTATTTGTCTTAGTTCATACATTGAGTGTTCGAACTTTTCTTGTTGTTTCATACTATTTGATTTTTCTTTAAAAAGTATGTATGTTACTAAAAAATACATGATTATTAAGGTAAGATTCAACCACAATAATGTATTCTGAGTATATTGATAAAAAGATGTTAGCAATAAAATTGAAAAGCTTATAAACATAAAAAATACACTCGCTAAGAAAGATTTATCTATTCGAAAAGTTAATTTATTTATTATATTATTGAGATTAATTTTTATATAGTCATTTGAAATTAAACAGGTTGAAACAATTACTATACATACATTAAGACACACATTTATTTCACTAATCATTAAATTTGATATTATCTCATTTCCGAAGATGATAATTATAAATATAACACATATAATCTCTGACAACATAAATATTATGTATGTTAATAAGGCTGTTATTGTTGATTTAATCAACTTTTCATTAAATAATGACATATTCAAAACTATCATGAAAAGAAATATTATAATAAATTTGAATAAACTTTGTCTTACAATCATATTCACTAACCATAATAAAATAACTTCTAAAAGAATTACACCAAAAAATAATCTTCTACTTGCTTTCATCTTTGCATCCAATATATTTTTATTTAAATTATATATATTGAAAACATTTAAAACAGTTACTACAAAATAATTAAACATTTGCATGTTGTTCACCCTCAATTTCTATATCTACAGCAAACTTCATTATATTATTTCTAAACTTACCTGATACTAAATCTATAATTTCTCCTGTATCAAATAAAACTTCTTTTTGTCTGAATTTAATTCTTAAAACTCTTTTTGAATTAATTATACAAGCACGATGTGATTGTACAAAATCATTTGACAATAATCTACCCATCTGAGTTAAACTTTTTGTTAACTTAAATTCACCATATTCAGTTTTTAAAACACACTTTCTTTCTATACTATCCATTGTAAAATATAATATATCATTCATAGGAATTGTATATAGTCCACCTTTATCACTGAATTTTATAACACTTCTTTCATTTAATATGTTTAAAGCTGAATTAATTGCACTTTCTAGTTTTGCTTCATAATCAGTTTTTTTACATATAAACACTAAAGGCATAATTTCACTTTGAATTATTGTTGAAGCCATTTTTTCATGTGATGTTAAAAATATGATAATACAACTACCATCTTTTTCTCTAATCTCTCTTGCTATTTCAATACCATTCCCTGAAGGTGTTCTTATATCTAAAATATATATTTTTGATGATATTGATTTTTTTACTAATTTATTAAAATCAGAATTATAGTCTAAAAAAGTATGCGTTTTATAATGTAATTTATTTTTCATCATAACTTTACTAATTACATCTACTACATTTTTATTTATTACTTTATTATCTTCACATGCTATAAAATTTATCATATTGCATTTCTCCTAGTTTGCTTACTGCTACTGTATAATTTTACCATATTTTGACATATTTCACAACAAATTAAAAGAAATTCCAAGGGAATTTCTTAGGTAAACTACAGGTAAAAGTTAGTTCTTCATTAGTCGTTGGATGCTTAAAAGAAAGTGATGTTGCATATAGCGCTATTTGTTCTTTTACTATAGCATTTTTATTATATTTTTGATCTCCATATAGAGGATAATTTCTAGATGCAAATTGAACTCTTATTTGATGAGAACGACCTGTCTTTAAATTTATTTTTACTAACGACATATTATCTTTATAATCAATTAGTTCATAAGAAAGTTCACTATCTTTTCCATTTTTATCTACTTTAACTATATTTTTATTGGTGTCTTTTAATAATTTATCTTTAAATATATCAGACTGTTTTGGTTTTCCTATTACAACAGCATGATATATTTTTTTTAATTCATTTTTTCTAATTTGTTCTGATAATCTACTTGCAGACTTTGAAGTTTTAGCAAACACCATAACACCACCTACTGGTCTGTCAAGTCTATGAACTAATCCTAAGTATACATTACCTGGTTTATTATATTTTTCTTTTATATAAACTTTTAACATATCTAATAATGATAAATCATTACTACTATCAGCTTGTACAGGTATATTTACTGGTTTTTCAACCACTAATAAATGATTATCTTCATATATTATATTAATTTTCATCTTGCCATCTACCATATATACCACAAGGTAATAATAAATTGTTATTCGTAATAGGTAATCCTACTTCTCCACAATCAACTAAACCATTATATTGTTTTTTTAATGTTGTTGTTAAGATATTGAATAATACTGTACTAGATATACCAGTTGTATAAGCATTTATCAAGAAAAATAAAGGATTATCACTTAAAATATTTATACATGCGTTGATTAAAATATGTAAATTTTGTTCAAATTTCCATACTTCACCATTTGGTCCTCTACCATAACTTGGTGGATCCATTATAATGGCATCATATTTATTACCTCTTCTTGCTTCTCTTTCAACGAATTTTAAACAATCATCAATAATATATCTGATTTTATTATTTTCTAATCCACATAATTTTGCATTTTCTTTAGCCCATTCAACCATACCTTTAGCAGCATCTACATGGACTACTTCTACAGCACCGGCTTTAGAGCAAGCCATTGTAGCTCCACCTGTATAGGCAAATAAGTTTAAAACTTTAATAGGTCTATTAGATTTTCTAATTTTATCCATCATAAAATCCCAGTTAACTGCTTGTTCTGGAAATAAACCTGTATGTTTGAAATTAGTAGGACTTACTTTAAATGTCAAGTCTTTATAATTTATAGTCCAGAAGTCTGGTATATTAGTTTTAAAATCCCAATAACCTCCACCTTTTTCGGATCTATGATAAAATCCATCTACACTTTTCCACAGGTTTGTGTGTTCTACTGGCCACATAGCTTGAGGTTCTGGTCTTCTAAAAATTACTTTTCCCCAACGTTCTAATTTTTCACCATTTCCTGCATCTAAACATTCATAGTCTATCCAATCTTGACTTACTCTCATTTTTTCACTTCCTTATATTATTTTATTTATTGCTTCTTTTATAGTATCTATTGAATTTTGTAATTTAATAGTTTCTTCTTCGTTTAAATTAACATATACTCTTTTAACAATTCCCTGTTTATTTATAATAGTAGGACCTCCTACAAATATATCATTATTTTCATCATAACTAGACACTGTTATAATTGCAAATTCATCTCCTAATATTGCATTAGTTATTCTTACAAGACACATACCTATTCCATAGTAAGTAGCACCTTTTCTATTTATTATTTCGTATGCTGCATTTCTTACATCATAAACTATATTTTCAAGTTCCTCTTTATCTAAAAAATCACTTATAGGTTGTAATCCTACAGTAGCACAGCTCCATGGAACAAATTCTGAATCTCCGTGCTCCCCTATTATATAAGCATGTACATTTTTAGAGTTAACAGCTAATTTATCACCTATTATATATCTTAATCTAGCTGTATCTAAACTAGTACCTGTTCCTATTATTTTACTTGTATCTAATGAAGAGTATTTCCAAGTTAAATAAGTCATTACATCTAATGGGTTAGTAGCAACTAAAAATATACCATCAAAACCACTATTCATTACTTTAGTAACAATAGTTTTAAAAATAGCACTATTTTTATTAATTAAATCCATTCTAGTTTCACCAGGATTTTGATTTGCACCTGCTGCTATCATTACTATAGTAGCATCACTACAATCTTCATATGTACCTGCTTTTATATTTATTTTAGATGGAGCAAAGGCTAGGCAATGATTTAAATCCATAGCCTCACCTACTGCTTTTTCATAATCTATATCAATTAAAACCAATTCATTTACTGCAGTTCTTTGATTAAGTAATGCATATGCATAACTCATACCTACATTTCCACATCCAATTATAACCACTTTATTCATTTTATCACCAAATACATTATATCATATAAACTAAAATATCTATTAATATAAACAAAAAAAGCAAGAAAACTTGCTTATTTTTCAACCTTTTCTATCCACTCTTGAGAAGCTTCAACATCTATTACTTTTACATCTTCATATATAGCTTGTTCTCTATATATAGGTGCATTCCATTGCTTAACTCCACCCTGCCTTGAACAAGTTCCGCTACCAGTAGAGCAAGAAGGACTTCGTGTTCCATCGTTGCATAATGTGCAATACCCAGTTATTATTGTTTCATATCCAACTATTTTCTTTTCATAGTGTGATTTTTCTGCTACTGCAGGATGATATTTATATAAAGAGTAGACCACACCATCAAATTCGCAATCGGTTGTTACTTTTTCACCATCACATGTAATTATTTCCGGTTCTACCTCTTCAAAGATAGTATTTTCAATCGGACTTAGTTCTTCTTCTGGTTCTGGTGCAAAAATACCAATTAATAATAATACTACAAATGATATACCTATATATTTCAATAGTTTTTTTTGCCACTCACTTAAATTTTTTATAGTAATCTTTATTTGTTCAATGCTTTCTTTAATTTTTTCTTCATTTTGTTTTGCTTCTTCAATATTTTTTTTCATCTTTTCACTAATATTTTTCATAACATACTCCTTAAAAAAAGAATATTATATTAATAGTTTCTTTTTATTGTATATGCTTGAATAATACTATTTCTTGTTTAAAAAACAAAAAAAAGCAAGAAAACTTGCTTTTGAAATACTGAAATATATTATCTTTTTGAGA
>CAYJEO010000012.1:0-21548 GCA_964369355.1 uncultured Muribaculaceae bacterium
GCCATTTTGCGCTGTTACTTTTACAGAATAGTTATTTACTCCATAATTAAGACTTTGTCCTAATCCTTTATCTATTGTTGCAGTAGCATCTACTGACATTTCAATATTTTCTGGAGTTATTTCTAAAGTAGTACTTGGTAAAGTCACTTCATATCTATTTTCTTCTGCATTAAATGTTGCTGTTTGACCTAAAATAGTTAAACTATTTAAATCATTATTTGTATTTTGTTGTCTTTCTACATTTACTGTATAAGTTTTTGTTGTTGAAGAATCATGTGCTTGTACTGTTATTGTAAATGTATTTAGACCTACATTTAATTCTTTATTACCTAAAGTTGAAGTAATAGTTGCATCTATATCTTCTACAGTAGCTTGTAAATCAATATTAGTTGTAGAATATGGAACTGTTAAATCATAAGTTAATGTATCTTTATTGAAGTTTTCTACAGTTGTTGAATCTACTTTTATATCAGATAAATTAGCATTTGTTTTATGTTCTCTAAAAACTCTTACTTGATAATATTGGCCAGTTCCACTTTGAGATTCTACTTTTATTAAATAAGTATTCATACCATATTCTAAAGACATTCCAGTCCCTATTTCATAAGTCGCTTCTTCAGCTACTGTTATGATTATATCATCTGCTGTAAATGCATCATAGCTAGCATCTACATAGACTGTATAAGACATACCATTCCATTTAGCATCATATCCTAATATAGATAAACTATTAATACTTCTATCTGTATTCTTTTCTCTTGTTATATTTACTGTATAAGTTTTTGTTGCTTCAGGATCTTGCGCTGTTACATTGATTGTAATTGTATTTACACCTACTAGTAAATCTTTATTTCCTAATACAGATGTAATAGTTGCATCGATATCTGAAGTTGTTGCTCCTAAATTAATAGTTTTAGTATCATAAGGTACTGAAATATTATATTCCAATGTATCTTTATTAAAATTTTCAATAATATTTGAATCTATTGTTATTTCAGATAAAGTTGCATCTTCTTTTAATCTTTCACCTATTGTTGCATTTATAGTGATAGAACCTTCTGTTGTTTCTAATACTATTGCATACGTCCCTCCTGTATGTGAAACTTCATTAATTAAATTCATATTTGGAGTTGTTATTTCTAAAGGTTGTCCAGTTACAGTAGAATAAGCTACTGCATCCGCTTCTTCTAATAATTGCTCTAATGTCATAGTCATTGCTGCTTTGTTCATTAAAGTAACATTTAAAGCACTTAATCCACCATTAGAAATTCTATCTTCACCTAATATCAATATTTTTGAAGTTTTAGTCACTTCATTACTATATCTATCAGTTAAAGTAAATATTAAATCAGTATGAGCATATTCAGTTGTTGAAATATCTGATGCTGTCATTGATAAATATTCATTACCAGATGTAAATGTATGATATTCTAAAATATTTTTATTAGCAGAAATATTATATTCACCACCTAATAATTCAAAATAATATGGTGATATAATCCCTGTGTTATCAGTATCTGTATCTACTAATAAATATTGATGAGCTTCCCTTGGACTCATTATAATTAAATTAGAAGAATCAACTACTAGTTCTGTTTTATCAATGTATCCGATATTTATATAAGTCGCATCATCTAAAGTAGGATCGATATTAAATACTGAAACTTGTCCTATTTGCATATCACTATCTATAGTGTAATCTGCTACTGATTGATAAGATGTTTCTATAATAGTAGTGTCTGTAATAATAGGTTTTATCATATATTCTGCAATTTCATTCATATCTTGATGAATAAATTGATAATGACCATTTATATCTGTAGTTACTGTTTTTATGTTTTCTCCATCTAGTACTGGTAAATAAGTACCATCTAATTGCTTTCTATACAATTCTACTGTTACATCAGATAAAGCAGTATCTCCTTCATCTTTAATTCCATTAAAGTTATTATCTTTAAATAAGTCTCCTTCAATATTCATTAAAACTAATTTAGCTCCAACGGCTGAACCTTTTTTCCATCCAGAATATACTGTATAGTCAACTGTATAATACGGATTAAATATATTCATCGTTTTTATTTTACCTGTCGATGATTCTAATGTTTCATCTATTTCAAGTGGAACTGTGACTTCAATACTATTTCCTTGTGAAATTGTTGATTGACCAGTTATTCTGATCATATTAACATCATCTAAATTTAATGGCGTTGTAGTATAAGCACCAGTTATAATATTATCTGCTGTTATTCCAGTCCCATATTCAATTGTAAATCCTGGCATATCTGCAAGTAAACTAGTTAATTTCATATTATATTTAAATGCTTCACTTTGATAATTTTCACCAAAGTTATCTCCCTCTTTTGGAATCGGGAAATATAATATAAAGTCTTTTGCATCATATGCAGATAAATTTTGAATTGATATATTATAGTTTGTTGTTAATCCTGGTGTAAAGTTAACACCTGTTTCTGGATAATCAGGCATGTATGCTGGATATCTAGTGCCATCATTTAAAGATAAGTAAGTATCTACTATTACATGGTTATTTTTATTAACTGTAATATTTAAAGAAGCTGTTGACGGCATTTGATCAGTTGTTCGACCATTATTATTTAAATCAAGTCCATTTTCATAGTTTGTAGCACCCGAAATATATGATCTACCAGTTGCTCCATCTTGTAAAAATGCAAAAATACTGGCAATATTAAACACATAACTTTCTGTTGTAACTGAATTAGTTGTAAAATCATATGAAACTGTTACATTAACTTCTTTATATGGATATCCGACTAGATATCCGAGTGTCATATTCTCTAATAATGTTATTTTATAGTAATTATCTTGAGAACCATCTTCTGAAACTATGTAATCTATATTAAAATCTAAATTTTCACCAGTTAGATCATTTGTAAGATTAATTGTACTTGGGTGTACCGTTATTCCGTTTATTTCTCTTAAAATAAAGTAAGGATCTTCTATAATAAATGAATTACCGTATAAATATCCTTGTATACTAGCAGTTGATTCAACATGAAGAGTATCACCTGCTGTAATTGCGGTTACTGCTACTCCATTTTTATATGCTACAGATCTACCATCTGTTGTCATATTAATTAATGAAGTTCCAATATTATTATAAGTTTGCGCAGTAACAAAAGTATTTTCTTTATCTCCATCTATCCAAGCTGACATCGTGTGACTAACTTCAGTAACACCTGGTTTTTGTATACCATAAACCATATTATTAGTATGATAATTTATCGAAGAATTTGCGTAACTTTGCTTATTAGCAGAATAGTAACCTATGTTCCCTAAAACTTCAGTAATATATTCATCCTCATCAAGACCTAAATAAGTGGCATCTAAGTGTAAATAATGTGCTGATGGTGGAGTAAATGTTTGCCACTCATCATTTTTAGTAGTTTTGTATTGAACCAGACCTACATTAGTACCTCTTGGAATTCTTACTATTTTTGCTAAGTAGTTAGGGTCCACTTCCACATGAAACATAATATTTTCAGTTTTAAAAGGATTTATGTTAGAAAACATTAAAAATCCTGTATTAGAATAGTTATTTTGATGTAAATCATGCGTCGTGTTTGTTGTTGTTAATTTCAACGGAGTACCAAAAGATTCTCTGGTAACAACTTCTTCTGTTGAAAAAACATATCCTTCATCTACTTCACCATCACCATTTGTATCAATATCATTAGGATAAAATATATGTTCTTTACCATCATAAGTAGTAAATTCTATAACTGGAACTCCAGTAGATGAATATACCCCTGGTTCTGTCCCTACTGGAACTTTATACTTTACAGTTGAACCAGCATAAAATAAATTATTTGTAATTGTATAAGATATTTCTCCTGTTTCCGGGTTATCTACAACATTATATTTAGGATATTCTAAATTGTTACTTACAGTATTATAAGTAACTAATGCTGCGTATTCCATACCTACTGGATAGTAAACTTTAAAACTACCTTCCAACACATATGGTAAATATTCTGGTCTGAATACACTTGTAGAATAATTGTATATCGTTTCTGTATCAGTGCTGGTTACTGAAGTATCAGAAGCGAATTCGTGATCTCTAACTTTACCTGTAGAACCACCTAAATAATAAGATACGTCTTCACCTTCAGCTGTAACATCTATGTAAGTAGAAACTTGTGTATCATTAAATGTTGCCCTAGCGGTTAAGTGCCCTAAAATATCATGTACACCATAAACTCTTTTTTCATCAGCTTTAACATAAAAAGTTAAAATTATTTTATCAGCTGTTTCATTTAAAACATAAGTAACGCTACCAAAAGTTGAGTTTGTAACTGTATCCATAGCTGGTAATGTAACATTATTAATTGCTTGTTGCGCTAAAGGTTGACCTTCACCTAATACATTTAAAATATTTGCTTGTACGCCACCAGGATTCACATAATCTGTAGGGACTGGAACACCGTTAACATCGTATTCAAGTCCTTCAGGAACTTCTATAGTTAATGTTTTATTCCCTGTTTGCTGCTCAGGAAAATAGGCAGTTAATGTAACTACTTTACCAATCGTCGAACGATCATCGAAAACATTATCTCCATTTATTTCCATTTCAACAGTAACTCCATTTATTGTATTAGATACAAAAATATCTTCAACTTCATTATTATATTCAAAAGTTAAAGTACTCATATCCGTATTTATATAAGAGGCTGCAAAAAGAATTAATAATATACTTGTTGCTACCATTTTCATTTTATTTTTCTTAAACCACATATGTTTTACCCCTATCTTATCATCTTATATAAGTATACCATTTTACTGTTTTTCTTTCAATCAATATTCGACTTTTTTTGCATTTTAGTTAAAGAAAAAACTAATAGAATTTTCTATTAGTCTTCGTCATCGAAATCGTCATTGTCGTCGTCGTTATCATCATCGTTGTCATCATCGTTGTCATCATCGTTGTCATCAAAATCATCATCATCATCGTTGTCATTATCGTCGTCATTATCGTCATCGTTATCATCAAAATCATCATTGTCATCGAAATCATCATCGAAATCATCATCTTGATCATCAAAATCAACTACTTCTGAATCTTTTTCGATTTCTATTATTTCACCAGTTGTTGCATTTAGTTCATATTCATATTCAAATCCATTATATTCGAATTCAATTTCATATTTCATAAATTTATTATCATCATAATCAAAATCTATTTCTAAATCTGTTAAGTTTTCTTTTGTAGTATTTAAGTTACCTGTAACAACATTTAAAGCTTCATCTTTTGTAATATAAGCACTAGTGTTTGCTTCACCGTTAATTTCTACATTTTCTAATTTAGATGCTAATAAGTTTAATTCATTTGTAGTTAAACCTGCTAACATTTCAAATGTATATGTTGGATTAACTTTTAAAATTTTGTTTATTAAGGTAGTTTTACCTACAGTTAAATTATATTCTTCTGCTAATTCCTCTAAGTCATCTTCAATATCTTGTGTAATAATTGATGCTTCAATTGCTTTTTCTTGTAATTCTTTTTCAATTTCTTTTGTGATTTGTGCTTTTACAGCTTCCACATTATCTCCAGTTACTGATAGTAAAACTGAATTTTTTTCTTGAGTTATATAGTTATGCTCTACCATTTCTTCTACTATATCTTCAATTACTTCTTCTAAAGATTCGTTTTTATAATCTACATCTGCAACAATTAATTGTGCATCTTCGTTTAAAGCTTTTAATTCAGTTACTTTGTTATCTTTTAAAATAAGTTCTAAACCAGGATTTACATCCATAATTATACTTGTTGTTGTTGTTGTTGGGTTTTGCATAAAAGTTACCATAAATACACCTGCTGCTAAAGCAGTTGCTGGTATTGCATATAAATATTTTACATTAAATTTTTTCTTGTTTTCCATTGTTATTATTTCTCCTTCATTATTGTTAATTTTAGACATAATCGCACTGAAATCTGATTTAATTAAATCTTTTGTTTCTATTTCAATTTGTTTCTTTATTTTTTTCATTAGATTTCACTCCCTCTATATTCTTTTTGGATTTTTTTAATAGCACGATTATACCTTGATAGTACTGTTGAAAGATTTAAGTTTAATATGGTAGAAATTTCTTTGAATTTAAAATTATCTACTGATTTTAACATAATAATTTGTCTATCATCATCGTTTAAGTTTTCAAATATTACTTTTAATAATACTTTATTACTAATATCATCTTTAAAAGCTATATCATCTTTTATTTCCTCAGTTTTATTTTTGTTTTTCTTAATTTTATTTAAACATAAATTTTTAGTTATTCTAAATATCCAAGCCATCGGTTTATCTTTTGATTTATATAAATGTGAATATCTATTTATATTTACATAAACATCTTGCATGACATCTTCGGCATCATCACAATTTTTCAAAATCGATAATGCATATCTGTAAACTAAAGTTTTAGTTAAGTTGTATAAATTCTCTAATTCAGATATATCATTTTCAATGTTTTGGATTATTTTTTCTAGTTCTTTTGTGTTTAATTCTTCCATATTTTTAACCCTTTCACATAGATAACAACTCAAGTCGGTATTTTATTGCATCTTTTTTTAATTTTTTTTAAATTTATTTTTTATCTATTAAATTATATAATATATTTTACTTAAAAACAAATAAAAAGTAGCATATTTGCTACTTTACTTTACATTGATAAGAAATCATTTGTTGATATACTTTTCTTAAATTACCTTTTTTATCTGCTGACATTTTAATAAACGATAATCTTAGTTGGTAACCACTATCTAACGTTATTAATATATCTGCTTTAAAAGTTTGGAATGATATTGCACTAGATGATACTGAAAAAAGTGGTATTATATGTACTTTTTTCGTTGTTAATCCTGGTGTTTTATCAAATAAAACAATTTTATGATTCGTAAATACTATATAATCTCTACTATTTTTGTAAGAAGCAAAAACTTTTTCTTTTTCTTCTACATAATCAGTAACATACTTTGGTAAAGTATCTATTTCTATTTCTTTATCAAAGTTGAAATATTTTGTTAATTCTTTATACTTAATATAAGCCATTATCTCACTCCTTATTTTAGAAAGCCAAAATCATTTAATGGCCATACTTGCATAATGTTTTTACCTAAAATATCTTCTTTTGCTATTAAACCTAATTCTCTACTATCTAATGAATTTTGTCTATTATCCCCTAATACTAAATACATGTCTTCAGGTATAATTTCATAATTACCTTCTAAATCTTTTAAATCAAAGTCCGCTGTTAAATCACCAATACCTTCATAAACACTTTCGGTAAATCCTTCACCATTTATATACAACACACCATCTTTATAAGCAATGTGCTCGCCTGGTAACCCAATAACTCTTTTAATTAAATATTTACCATTGTCATCGTCAAATGCTATTATATCGTTTCTTTTAACTTCGAATAAATGATAATGTGCTTTACTTAATATTAATACATCACCATCATTTAAAGTTGTTTCCATAGAAGGACCTACAACTTGTTGTAATGATGCCACATACATTGTTATAAGAAAAACTACAATAATTACAATGACATAATTAGACATATCTAAAAAAAATTCTTTTATATCTCTTAAGTCCATATTAACTCCTTATTTTTTCATTTCAATAAAAAATGGTCCGAACTCAGCTGCTTGAATTGAATCTCTATCATAAATAAATACTTTGTACCCTAATCCGTTACATTCGTAAACTTGCCCGTCTTCAAATTGATGAGTAGTTTCATTTAAACAAAACTTAGGATTATTTCCACCTCTTACAGTTAACATTTCTGATCCCCATAAAATAATTAACCCTACTAATACTACCCAGAAAGTAATATTAAAAGCATGTGTTAAAATAACTTTTAATTTTTCTTTTCTCTCTTCTTTTTTCATTTGCATTTCCTTTTCTGCTTTTGCTTGCGCTCTAGCTTCTTTTTTTTCTACCTTTTTAACTTCTTCTATTTTTACTGTTTCCTTTTTTGACATAAATATCCTCCCCTACATACTATATATTTTATCAAATATGCATTTTATAGTCAAATAAAATACCTTATTTTATATTATGTTTTTTAAACTTTTTGTTTACTTTTTAAATAAAAAAAGAGTTATTTTAAATAACTCTTCTATAATTTATTAATTAAATAAGTTTTTTACTGTTTCAATTGCTGTTTTTACTGTTTCAATATCTTCTTTTGCTTTTGTTAATACTGCATCGATATCATTAACAACACCATATACTGTATTCTCAATTAAAGTTTCAATTCTAGTAATTTCTGTTTCTAAAGCAATGATTTGAGCTTCAATTTGAGCTTTTGCTTCTTCTGTTGCTGTTACTAATTGATTTCTTAATGTTTCAATTTCAGATTTTACTTTAGCAATTTCTGCATTGATTTCAGTTTTTACTTTTTCAATTTCTGCTTTAACTGCATTTTCTACTTTTTCAATTTCAGCTTTAATTTTTGCAACTTCTTCAGCGATTCTTGCATTAATTTTTGCTTCTAATTCTTGTAGTGCAGCTACAACATCGTTATAAGTATCTGCAACTGGATTGTACTCAGTACATTCAGTTATTGCAAATCCAAATATTCCAGTATGTATAGTTATACAAATATTATCGTTTGTAGCTTCTGCTACTGCATATATTTTGTTAACATCAGGGATTAATCCTGCATAGTTTTCTGGAATATAGTTTTTAATTAAATCTTGAATTACTTCATTTAATAAATTTGAATCTAATTGTAAATTTAATTGGCATTTTTCTTGACCAGGCATACAGAATGTTAAATTCTCTAACTGCCCATCAGTACTATCTTCTAAACCTAAGTCTAATTTGAAATTATCAAATGCTAATGGCTTAGATGGATCTATTAAATTGAATCCTACTTCTAAACTTGGAGCATCTACTTTAACTGTTACTTGTCTAGTATCTATAACATAGTTACCAGCTTTATCAGCAGCTATATAGTAAATTGTATAAATTCCTGCTTTTGTTGTATCTATACTATCTAATAATCCTAATTGTTCACCATTTAATGATGGAATTAATGTAATGTAACCACTTGCTGGAGTAGTTAATCCATCTAATCCTAATCCTCCTAATAATCCAGTAACATCATCTAATCCAGGAATTGATAATCCTAAATCACCTAAGATACCAGCTACATTAGTAAGAGGTCCTTTTCCACTTAATGCATCATAGAATGATACACCTTCATGCATATCAAATGTTTCACCTTCTAAGATTTCAACATCTTCAATACCATGAATTTCAGGAGCAGTTTTGTCTATTTTAACAATTAAAGTTCCTTCGCTAGTTAATCCAGCGTTGTTTTTAACTAATACTTTTACTTCAAATCCATCGATTGTAGTTTCAAAATCAACTACTTCTGGATCGATTGTATATCCATTTTCGTTTATTCCTGACTCTAAGTCATAAATAGGATTTGTAATTGATCCTAATAAATCTCCTAAGATATCACCTAAAGTTCCATCTGAGTCATTCATTAAATCATCAATTGTAAAGTCTTGGTTAGTCCAGTCTAATTCACCGAAACTACCTTCTCCACCAATTACTGGTGCAGTATAATCATATTTAACTTCAACTACTTGTGTTGTTTTGTTTCCAGCAACATCAGTAGCTTCTACAGTTACTTTATAAGTTCCACCTGTGTTTAATTTAGATAAATCAAAACTTAATTGTGGAATTTCTCCTGCAATAGTAACCATATTTATTTTTGTTATTTTAACTTCTTTAATACCACTATGAGCATCAGTTCCTGTTGGATTAATTGATAATGTATTATCAGCATTACCTGTTATGTACCATCCATTTTCTCCTAAAGTTCCTAAAGCTTCAATACCTACTGTTGGTGCAACATTATCTTTTTTAGTTGTTGTTGTAATAGTAGTTGCATTTCCTGCAGCATCTGTTACAGTCATTTCAACTAAGATACTTGCTCCATTTTCAGTAATTATATTATTTATGTGATTTGTTGTAATTGATGCAACACCTGATAAATTATCAGCAGCATCTTTATTAGATATAGTTATATCACTTTTAAACCACTCAGAAATCGTAGTTGTTGGTGCTATAGCATAATCTTTATAATCATATTTAGGTAATCCTAACCAGCTAGTTCCTGTTTGTTTACGACAAGGCTTATCACTTAATAATGAGTCAACTTCATCATATCCTGTTGGACAAACACCTGGAGTTGTAGTTTCTACTTTTGTACCATTTAAAACTATTTCTCCTGCTGTTGGTGCAGTTTGATCTAATTTATATGTATCTGTACATACTACATCAGATACAATTCCATAACTATTTTCTGCTACTACACACATTTTTGTTGCAGCTGCATCTTCAGTTATTACTAATCCTTTATTTTCAGTTGGAGTACATGTTGTATCTGTTATACAAGTTTTTAAAGTCCAATCTGACTCTAATCCTACAACTGTTACATTAATATCTTCGTTTACCCATCCAGCAGCATTTACTACAGCATCTGTTGTTAAAGTAAATTCTGGCGTTGGTGCTACTATATTAATATAAATTTTGTTAGTTTTTTTATTTCCAGCATTATCAGTAGCTTTATAAGTTACTAAATATCTTCCTGGTGTTGTAATATCAATATTTGTTGTATCTAATACTAATCCATCTGCATTAATTCCAGATACATCTAAAGTATTATTAGCTCCAGCATTATCAACAACTGTTACATTAGTTAATAAGTCTGTTCTAATTGCTTCTAAAGTTGTTCCAAGAGTGTAATTTTTCTCTTCGTAAACTTCTTCTCCACTAATTTGTGGTCCATTTTTATCTAATTTGTAATTATTTGTACAAACTAAATCAGATTTTACTCCTGTTGGTCCTGTTACTATTACACAAGCTGTTAATGTAGCAGATTGTTGAGTCATTTCAAATGTATTTCCAGTAATTGATGTATCTGGTGTACATTCTCCAGTAGTTGAAATGCAATATTCAACTGTTTCTCCTGCTTCTAAACCATTTACAGTTATTGTAAAGTTTTTTCTAGCCCATCCTAATTCATTAATATCTGCATCATCAGATAAAGTGAATTCTGGTTTTGGTAAATCTACAGTAACTTTTACTTTTTCAGTATTTTTGTTTCCTGCATTATCCATAATTGTGTACTTAACTGTGTAAGTTCCTGATTTATTTAATTTTACATTGTCTGTATCTAATTGAATTCCATCAGTTGTTAATCCTGAAATATTATCAATTCCTGCTTTGTCATTATCATAAGCAGTTACGTTTTCAAGTAAAGCTTTTTCTAAATCTTCTAAAGTTGTTCCAAAAGGTACAGTAATATCTTCTAATCCTGTATACTTTGGATTTCTTTTATCAATTTTAAAACTTTCTGTACAAGTTAAATCAGAATCAATACCTTCTTCATTAGTTACAATTACACATAATTTAACTGACGCTGAATTACGTTTAATTTTTAAACCTGCATCTTTTGTTGGTATACATTCTTCATCTTCTGTAATACATGTTTTAATAGTTGAAGTTGCATCCATACCATTAACTGTTACAGTAATGTTTTTATCAACCCATCCATTTTCGTTTACTTCTGCATTAGTTGTTAATGTGATAACTGGTTTTAAATTTTCTTCTAAATCTTCATCGTTATCATTATCATTTTCATTATCATTAGTATTTTCATTACCATTAGTATTTTCATTACCATTAGTATTTTCATTACCATTAGTATTTTCATTACCATTAGTATTTCCAGTTTGTTCTGGTGCTGGTGTTAATACATTTGTATTTGTATCACCACCTGTTGAATTGTCATCCGTGTTTGTATCATCTGTTAATCCTGTATTATTATCTACAGGTTGAAGTGATACATCATCTGGATTGGCAAAAGTAAATATAAACATACTAAATACGATAAATAATACTATTGCTACAATTTTTCTTTTATTAAGCATTCTATCTCTCCCCCTATCACTTAATTTTCACAATTAAATAATACCATAAATGCAATATTTTTTCAACAAATATATAAGACATTTTAATATATTTTGTTTACAAATACTAAATTTTTGCTTTTATTTTTTCGCAAAAAACAAGTTAGTGCTGTTTATAATATAATAAAATTTAATTTCTGTCAACTTTACTACATTATAATTATATGAAAAAAACAAATTTTTTCTCAAATTTGTTATTTTAAAAATCCATCTATTATTACTTTTGTAGCTTGTTCTTCGCTTAAACCCAAAGTCATTAACTTCATTAATTGTTCTCCCGCAATTTTACCAATTGTTGCTTCGTGTACTAGTGTAGCATCAATATCATTTGCTATTACAGTTGGAAATGCTGAAGCTTTACCGTTTCCCTCTAAGATTGCATCGCATTCACTGTGAGCATAGGATTTTTTATTTCCTACTAGTTTTGAATAAAATTCTTGTTTTGAATCTTGAGTTGCTACTGCTCTTGATATTAAATGACAACTTGAATTTTCACCATTTAGTTCAACATCAAAAACTGTTTTTGCTATCTGTTTACCATGTGTTTTTATATTTTCACGAACAATTAATGTTGCATTTTCTAAAATTTCACCAGTAGTTTTTCTAATAGTAGAATCAACTCCTTCAATTTGAGTTGTTTGCATTTCTAAAGTACTACCTTCTTTTAAATATATTTCAGTTACTGGATTTAATATTTTTTCACCAATACCTTCTCCTGTACCATAATGGTTTTCAATATATTTTACTTTGGCATTTTTTTCTACATAAAATCTATGTATTCCAGAATGTTCTGTTGGTTTATCATTGCAATTATGAATTCCACAACCTGCATATATAGTAACATCTGAATTTTCTCCTATATAAAAATCATTATAAACTTTATCAGATAACCCACTTTCACTTACTAATACAGGTATGAAAACATTTTCTTTTTTTGTATTAGGTTTTACTACTATATCTATTCCTTCTGAATCTGTTTTTCCTATTATATTTATATTATCCGTAGTTTTTTTAGCAAATAATTTTCCATTTCTTCTTAAGTTAAATGCGCAAGATTCAATCATTTTTATATTTGTTATTTTATTTAATACTTCTACTTCTTGTTTCTCTAAATTATCGATCATGTTTGTCACCTACTACTTCTTCATATGTTCCTATTTTTTTTATTGTTCCTTTTTCTATTAAAATAACTTCTTCTGCAATTTTTAATATTTTTTCTTGATGTGAAATTATAATAGTAGTTCCATTATTTTCTTTAAAAGTTTTAAATAAATCTATTAATTCATTAAAACTCCATAAATCGATTCCTGCTTCAGGTTCATCAAAAATAGTTAATGCTTTTTTTCTAAGTAAAACAGTTGCTAACTCTATTCTTTTGTGTTCTCCACCTGATAAAGTATTGTCTAACTGTCTATTAATATATTCACTAGGTTCTAGCCCTACTTCTTTTAATATATCCATTGCTTCTAATTTATTTATTTTATTATTAGCTGCTATTTTTAATATGTCATATACAGTTAATCCTTTGAATTTAATAGGTTGTTGAAAAGCAAAACTTATTCCTAAATTTGCTCTTTGTTCTATAGAGTAATTACTTATATCGGTTCCATTAAATATAATAGTACCTGATGTTTGTTTTTCTATTCCAGATATAATTTTCATTAAACTAGATTTTCCACTACCATTTGGTCCTGTAATTACTATAAATTTATTTAAATCAATATCTAAGTTGATATTGTTAAGTATCTTTTTATCATTTATTTCAAATGAAATATCTTTAAGTTGTAATAACATTACTTGTCCTCCTTTAATATATTTAGCCATTTCGGGTTTGATTTTATTCTATTGTTGATTTTTTTTGTTTCACATTCACTACATTTTGGATTTGTATTTATATTGCACTTACAAAATTCATTATCTAAGTGTAATGATTTTTTTATATATTGTTGCAATTTAATATTAGTTTCATCTGATACAAATTCACTTATTATATCAACATCTATTTTAGCTTGCTGTTCTGAAATATTTAAAATACCTACAAAAAAAAGTTCTAATAAATTTTCTTTTAATATTAATTGTTCTGCTATACATTTAGCTTCTTTTGTTAAAACTATATCTCCATAAGTTTCATATTGGATTAAATTATTTTCACTTAATCTTTTCAAAGCTTTCGATACACTTGATTTAGTATAGTTTAGTTTATTTGCTATATCAGTTACCCTTACCTTTTGATTTTGTATTTCCAATAAGTATATTATTTTTAAGTATGTGTTTCTTGTGCTTTTCATAAAACCTCTCCTTTGTTGACTATAGTCAACATTTTAGGTTAATTTGATTAATTTGTCAATAAAAAAACTCTTAAAATTAAGAGTTATTCATTGTTTTTAAAGTCTTGGTACCACTGTTCTATATTGTCCCCTGTATTTTCTAATACTTCTTTTGATTTATCTATTAAGTTTTGTGTTGTTTCTGAATTAATAATATTACTAATTGTTGTCTTAAATTTATCTGAATATGTTTTTATATTATTTTATGTTTCTTGTGAGACATTTTCTTTTATAAATAAATCTATGTTAGTAGATCCTTTTTCTATTAAATCAAATAATTTATCTGATGTTTCTTTAGATAAATTTAAAATATCTTCTTGGTAATTAGGATAGTATTTTTTTATTGTTTCATCTAAATTTTTAAAAGTTAACAATACACTTTGTTTTGCATTATCAGATAATTGTTCGAATGTAATCCCATTAATTTCAGTTCCATAAAATATAAAATCAGTTAATATGATAAAACCTTCTTTAGCTTTAGTTAATCCTGTATCTAGACTTTGTTCTAATGAAGTAGCTACATCTGTTTCAATTGAGGCTACACTCATTAGTACAGGTTGTTCTGTTACTTGAATACTTTCTTGAGTATTTACATTTTCTTCTACAGTTGTATTTTCTCCTTTTTGTTCAGTCGCTTCTTCTTTGTTAGTTATTTCGTTATTTTCAATTGAGTTATTTTGTTCTACTTCTTTATTTTCGATATTTTCTTTTGTTTTTTCACTTAAGTTTATTCCTATAATTATTCCAATTATTAAAAGAAGTACTATACCAATTATAATTAATATAATTTTTATTTCTTTTTTCATAAAATCACCTACTGCTATACTATAACATAATTTTTATTTATTTCACATATTTTTTTGTTTCTTTATATTCATCAATATAACATCTATTACTTGTATCTATTTGTTTATTATCTAAATATGGATACAATCTATCTTTTTTAAAGAAAAATACTATATCTTTTCCATAAAGTTGTGTAATTTCACCTATTTCAGAATTTTCAAAATTATTATTTTCTTTTATTTGTTTTAGTAATTTTATTTTTATATCTTTATCTAATTCATCACTAAAATATTTCAAATACATTTCTTCTGTCTCTAAAGTGGATTTTGGCATTATAAATTTATTATATAATTCTTCTTTTGTTATCTTTTTATATTGTAATTCTAATTCGTCATATTCTTTTTTTTCTATTATTTTTATTTGACTTCTAAAAGACATATCTATTTTTCCATTTGATTCAAATAAAGAAGTAGCGTTTTCAAATAGTTTTAAAAAATCTTTTCTTTTTATTACTAATGGTTGATCTTTTTTTATAGTTTCAAATAAAACTAACCATAACTTTTTCTTTTCATAAAAATTTTTGGTGTTATTATTTTCTAAATCTATTAATAATTTATAAAATTCTAGTTCTTTTACTATAATTTCTGCATATCTTACATCTTCTGATATTTGTTTATAAGTTAGTTCTTTTAGTTGTATATTCATATTTTCACCTCTAGTTAAATTATATCACAATTATTTTACTAATTTTTTTATTTTATATTTTTCACTATTAACTTGTTTTATTTCTTCTTCTGTTAAAAGCTGAACATTATATATTTGATTAATATCTTCTTTTTTTTCTTTTTGGGTTTTACTATTCATAAAAGTTTCTTCTCTTACAAATAAAGAATTCTTTTGGAATATATTAGTATACAGTACTAGATTATCTAATTTTAAAAATTCTTTTGTATCAATATCTATATCACCATAGTAACCTATTTCTTTATTTTTTATTTTATCTACTACATCTATCCCTTTTAGATTCATATCTAATATTTTATAAATATTTTTATCTATTAAATCTTTTCCTTTATAATATTTAACTAAAGAATTTATTTTTAATTTTTGTTTATCCATAATTTCTCCTTTTATTAGTTACTTTTATCTTCTATTTCATTATAGCATATTTTATTTTTCAGTGTTATAATATTTTTAAGGAGATGATAATTATGTTAAATTTAAACTTAAAAGAAAATGAAACATTAATTAATACTTATGAAGATGTATTAGTAAAAACGGATAATGGAGTTTCAACTTTAACAATATCTTTAACAAATAAAAGAGTTATATTTTTTGATTATTTAACTGATACATCTAGAGAAACTTTAAGAATTGCTAGAGGTGTTGATTATATTAAATATAAGGAAGAATTATATTCAATATATATATCAGATATTAAATCAATCGATTTACAAAATAATTTGCTTTTCTTTAATGATCAACAATTAATTGTTGAAAATGAAAAATTATTATCTACATTACAATCTAAATTAAACTAAAAAGAATTCTATACAGAACTCTTTTTTTGTTTATTATTTTTTTAACTTAATTAATATTTTATTTTTAGAAGTCGTATCAACCATTAACTGTTTTACATTTGGATCGATTATTGGGTTAAAATCAAAGTCTAATTTCAGGTTTTTATTTTCTTTTATTCTTTCTTGCCAAAAAGTAGGAAGGTTTTCTGTTGATATTAAATACTTTAAAAATGTTTCATAATTTTTAAATTGCTTAACATTCCCTAAATATAAAATATCTTCATTCATCGATAATAAAGTTAATATTTGTTCTATGCAGTTTCTTTCACCTATTTTACCAAAAGTTATATCAGAATAATTTTCTATATGTAACCCTTTATTTTGACCTACATCAATAGATTCTTTTATGATACATTTATTAACAAATGTATTATTTTGATGTAAAAATTTAAAGTATTCATTAGTTGCTATTTTCTTTGTTTTTTCTGAAAACATTTTTTTATCTACTTCATACCCTAATAATTTTAAATGTTCATCAGTTAGTGTATTTATTTTTTCAAAATCAACATTTCTAAATCTAGATTTAGGTTTTAATATATTTAAATAATCTTCATTTTTACATTCACTTATTTTCGGTAAAAAGAAATTTTGATATAAATATATTTTTTCTACTTCACTAGTTAATTCTTTTTCACCATCAGCAGTAACATGAATTTTATCTACATACTTGGTAGCTTCTTGTATTTGAAAATTTAATTGTTTATTTTCTTCTATTAAAGAAAATAATACTTTATATAATTCTAGTTTTTGCATAATTACACCTCTTAGTTGATTATTATATCACCTTTTACTTATATTTAAAACTATTCCCATACTACATAATGTAATTAATAAAGAAGACCCACCATATGATAAAAAAGGAAGTGTCACTCCAGTTACTGGTATTAGTCCTACTACAACCATTAAGTTTAGAGTTGCTTGAAATCCTATTTGAAATATAATCGCAAACGCCAAAAATTTAGCAAATAAATCATCGCTTTGTTTTGATATTTTAATTCCTCTATATATTATAGTTATAAATAAAGACGTTATTATTATTACTCCTAAAAAACCAAATTCTTCGCTTATAATAGAAAAGATAAAATCAGTTTGTGGTTCTGGTAAGTAAAAGTGTTTTTGAATAGAATTTCCAAATCCTAAACCAAATAATCCTCCTGGACCTATAGCATACAAACTTTGAATTATTTGAAATCCACTTCCTAAAGGGTCTGACCATGGATTTAAAAAAGATAATATACGTTCTAATCTATACGGTGCTATTATAATTAATATAGAAACACCGATCAAACCTAAAATACCTATTTTCGTGAAAAAATTAAAATTAACTCCTGATATAAAAAGTAGCGCTATTATTGAAGATACTAATATAGAACCTGTACCAAAATCTGGTTGTAGCATTATTAGACCAAATATAAAAAGAGTTAATAATAATATCGGTAAAACTCCTTTTTTTATATCTTTCACTGCTTTTAAATTAGTAGATAAATATTTAGATGTAAATATTATTAAAGCTAACTTTGTAAATTCTGAAGGTTGTATTCCAAAACTACCTATTCCAAACCAACTTCTACTACCATTTCTTACAGCGCCAATTCCTGGTATTAATACTAATATTAATAAAATAATACAAAACAATAACAATTTATTTGCATATTTATAATATATTTTATAATCTATTTTACTTATTATAATCATAAGTATTATACCCATAATTAAAAATAAGCCTTGATTTCTAGCGAATTTATAAGGATCTAAAAATTTGTATTCAGCCCATACATAAGATGCTGATAAAACCATTATAAGACCGAACGTTGATAAAATAATAATGCTAAAAAATAAAGTTTTATCTATTTTTTTCATTAGTACCACACTCCAAATATTAATGCTAACATCGAAGAAATAATTCCTACTACCCATGCTATTTTAACTATATCTGTTTCTTTATAACCTAATTTTTCAAAAGTGTGGTGAATTGGTGTCATTAAGAAAAATCTTTTTTTAGTAAGTTTATAATATGTTCTTTGAATTATACAAGATAATGTTTCTATTACAAATACACTTCCTATTAAAATGAGTAATAATTCATGTCTAGTAATAATAGCAACTGAAGCTAAAGTAGCGCCTAGTGCTAAAGAACCAGTATCACCCATAAATACTTTTGCTTTATTAGTATTAAAGATTAAAAATCCTAATAGAGAACCTAAGAGTGAAAAACAAAAGTAGGCAACACTTTCATATCCTTCTAACCAGCCTGTTCCTAAAGAAATAATTCCAAAAGTAAAAAATGCAATAGCCGATAAACCAGCAGCTAATCCATCTAGCCCATCTGTTATATTTACAGCATTAGATGAAGCTACTAATATAAATAATATGAGTAACCCATAGAAAAAGCCTATGTCTAATTTGATATTTAAAGTATGAATCCATAGTAGCGGTTCATTTCCTGCATACATAAATAAGTAAAAAAATATAATTGATACTATTATTTGTAAAAATAATTTTTTACCTTCCGTTAATCCTTTATTATTTTTTTTTACTATTATTATATAATCATCTATAAAACCAATTAATCCATATGATAGAAAAGTGAATAGTACAATTATTAAACTATAATTAATTGTTATTTTATTAAATATTAATAACAATAAAATAGTTATCATAGAAGATATTATAAATATTAATCCTCCCATTGTAGGTGTTCCTACTTTGGTTTTATGAGTATCTCTTAAATAAGTATTTATACTTTGGTTAGCTTTTAGTTTTTTTAATATAGGTAATAAAAATAAAGCTACTGCTATTGATATTAAAAATGAAATCATTGTAATCATTACTACTTTAGTTAGTGTAAGCATATTTATCCTCCTAATAATAATCTAATAGTTTCACCTTCATATATACGTTCACCTGCTTGAGGAGATTGGAAAATTATAGTGTCTCCTGTACCTGTATACTCTACTTTAAATTGTTTTAAGTCTACGTTTGCTTCTAATAAAGTTTTATCTACAACATCTGGAACTGTTACATACTTTCTATCCAAATAATTATATAACTTCTCACTTCCACCGGTTGCTTTTTCTATATCTAGTGCATCTATTGAATCTATTAATACTTGTCTTGCAATTGGTGCTGCTATTGTTCCACCATATTGAGTTACGCCTTTAGCATTGTCTACTGCAATATATACTATTACTTCAGGATCATCAGCCGGTAAAAAACCTATAAAAGAAGTTATATAGTTACCTACTAAATATACTCCATTTTCGGCTTTTTGTGCTGTTCCCGTTTTTCCACCTACTCTATATCCATCTATATAAGTAGACCTACCAGTACCATTTGTTACTACACTTTCTAACGCATATTTAACTTTATCACTTGTATCTTCTGAAATTACTTTTCTTGTTAAAGTTGGTTCATTTTGTAATATTACTGTATTTGTTTCTGGCTCATTTAAACTTTTAACAATATATGGTTCGTATAAGTATCCACCATTTATCGCAGCTGATACCGCAGCTATTTGTTGAATAGGTGTTACACTTACTCCTTGACCAAATGCAGTTGTCGCTAATTCAACCGGACCTACATCTTCTAAATCAAATAAAATACCTGAACTTTCACCATTTAAATCAATTCCAGTTTTTTCTCCAAAACCAAATAAATCTATATATTCAAATAAAGATTCTGACCCTAATCTTTGCCCTAGTTCTACAAAACCTGGGTTACAAGAATTTTCTACCACTTGTAAAAAAGTTTGTAAACCATGACCTCCATCTTTCCAACAGTGAAGAGTTGCTCCTTCTACATTAACAGAACCAGAATCAAAAAATGTTTCGTTATCTAAATCCACTACTTTTTCTTCTAAAGCAGCTGCTAATGTAATAATTTTGAATGTTGAACCAGGTTCATAGGTTGACCAAATTGGTAAATTTCTATTAATTTCTTCTGTTGTATAATCTTGATAATTTTCAGATTCAAAGTTAGGTCTTGATGACATTGCTAATATTTCTCCTGTATTTGGATCCATTACTATTCCTAATGCAGAATCAGGATTATATTTTGATACAGCATTATCTAATTCTCTTTCTAATGATGCTTGTATGTCTAGATTAATTGTTAAAGTCATATTAACTCCGTCTTGCGGTTGTTCATAAACTTCTGCCATTTCTAATTTTTCACCTTGTGCATCACTATAATATTTTATAGCACCATAGCTTCCTGTTAGATATTCATCATACATTAATTCTAACCCTGATAATCCTTGATTATCTATTCCAACAAAACCTATAGTATGTGATAAATAATCTCCATAAGGATAATTTCTTTTAGATTCTTTTATTAAATATACTCCTTCTAAATTTAGATTACTTATTTGATCTGCTATTTCATAATCCAATCTTCTTCCTTCTGGATGTACTCTTTCTATTGATGTTTCTTTTGATACATGTGCATACATATCTTCATAGCTTACATTTAATATTTCAGATAACAATGTTGCTGTTAATTCTTTATCTTCTATTTGATTAGGAATTACTACTAATGAAGTAGTGGTTACATTATCTGCTAACACTAAACCATTAGTATCATATATAATTCCTCTATTAGGTTCGATTGGTAAATTTCTACTCCATAAACTATTAGCATAATTATTTAATTTATCATAATCAATTACTTGTATATAAAATACTCTAGCTGTTATTAATATAAAACAAATAAGTATTAGTACATATATTATATTCATTCTTACATGTATATTTTTAAAAAACATTTTATCACCTGGTTAAGTATATGAACATTTTTTTATAATATTAAAAAAACAACACTTAAGTG
>CAYJEO010000013.1:0-20215 GCA_964369355.1 uncultured Muribaculaceae bacterium
AATAGATAAATATAATTATAAAAAAATAATAACTGAATATATTAATTTATATAAATAAAAACAATAAATAATTATTGTTTTTTTCTATAAACTTTACTAAAAAAGTTAAATATGCTATAATTATTGCAGGTGAGAAAATGAAAAAAATTATGATTTTAGCACCACATTTAGGATATGGCGGAATACAAAAGTCAATAATGACTTTTTTAAAAACCTTTTCTAAGGAATATAAGATAACTTTATTAGTAGAAAATAAGGTTAATGAAAAAGAAGTTTATAAGATTCCTAAAAATGTGGATGTCAAATATTTAATTGATAATCTTTCAATTACTAATGAAATAATAAAAATGTCAAAAAATATTTTTGATAAAGTTTTATTGAAAAATAAAATAAAAAAAGAAGTTAAAAATACTAATTATGACTATGTAATTTCAATTAACGGATTACATGGTAAGTATTTAAAAAACGAATTAACTAAAACTATATCTTGGGATCATACACACCATCATTTTAATGAATTAAAGATGGAAAAAAGTATTAAATCTGCAAGTAATTTTGACTATTTAGTAGTTGTTAATCAGGAACTAGTAGATTTTTATCAAGAAAAATTACCTAATACTAAATGTATATATATACCAAATGTATTAGAAACTTTCCCAGAAGAAAGTAAAGAAAAAGATAGTTTAAGAATAGTATCAGTAGGAAATCTTACTAAAGTTAAAAGTTTTGATGAATTAATTGAAGTATTTAAATTAGTTAGTTTAAAAGTTCCAGAAGCTAAATTAGAAATAATAGGAGATGGCCCTGAAAAAAACAATATATTAAAAAAAATAAATGCATTTAATTTAGATAATAATGTAACTTTACATGGTTGTAAGACAAACACAATGATAAATAAAATATTAGATAAATCTTCTGTATTTGTAATGACTTCATTAGAGGAATCATTTGGTATATCTATACTAGAAGCATTTGCTCATGGACTTCCTTGTGTTGCTTTCGATTCAGCAGAAGGTGCTAAAGAATTAATTTCAAATAATTGGGATGGATATTTAATACCAGATAGAAATTATGATAAAATGACTAGTAAAATACTAGAATTAATTGAAAATGATAATAGAAGAATTATAATGTCTAGCCAAGCAAGAAAAAAGGCTAGTAAATATAATGTAGAAGTTTTAGAAACTAAATGGAGAAAAGTTTTAAAATAATAAGTAAACTCTTATTATTTTTTTCATATAATATAATAATAAGTTATTAATTTGACAAATAATAATTTTTTTGATAATATTATGTACATAAATTGGTTTGGCACATTATTCTAGTCAACTTAATTTATTATGAAGGTGGGGCTAAAAATCCACTAAAGAGCACATCTGTGAAGCTTTTGGTGTTTGCTTCTTACGCCCAGTTTGGGGTGGATGCTGGAAGATAGAATATTGGGCGCTCGTAATGGCATACGACAAACGACCCAATATTCATGGAGACCTATACTTGTGCTAACTATAAGTTGGTACGACTTAGGATTAAACCTACTATGTGGCGAAAGTTATGAGTAGTGTAGCTTGTCTTGCGTGATAGCTTGGGATAATCGAACAAATTTAATTAGTTTATAGCTAGAATTAATTCAATATCGCGATTTGAAACTGTTATTGCAAAAAAGAATTAATAATAAAAGTTGGGGAGGAAATCTCCTAGAGTGTAATTTATCTTAGGATTGCAGTACGCACTAAGTGGTAATCAAGTCATATAATTGGAAACAATATATTTATTTCTTTAAAGGGGAACCGCTATACTGGTAACGGTAAGTAGAAATAAGGGAAATCCTACTTGACCTATGGCGTAAAGTTTACTTTGATAAAAGCCATCAATTCATAAAGGTTTATGCCTTTTTTTAATTTAGGAGAAACAATGAAGAAAAAAGAAAAGAAAAAACAAAATATAAAATGGATCATAACTATAACTATATCAGCATTTTTTATATCATTGATATTTTCAAGTTTATCGGAATTAGTAATACCTAATGTACATATTATACTTGGAATAATATTAGTATTATTATTTATATTATTAGGTGTTATATTTGATATGATTGGAGTATCAGTAACTGCTGCTGATATTAAATCATTTAATTCAATGAGTGCAAGAAAAGTACGTGGTGGATATACAGCAGTAAAATTTATACAAAATGCAGATAAATTATCATCATTTTGTAATGATGTTATAGGAGATATATGTGGTATCGTATCTGGTACAGCAGGAGTTATAATAGCTTCAACACTATCATCTATGTTTGATTTAAATACATTTGTTGTTACTTTAATAATAACAGCTATAGTGGCTGCTTTAACTATAGGTGGTAAAGCAATAGGAAAAAGTATAGCTATTAATAATGCAAATGATATACTATTTACATTTAGTAAAATAATATCACGATTTCAAAAAAGACAATAAGTCTTTTTTTTGTTTATTAACATATTGTTATTTTTTTAAAAAAGGATTATAATTAAATTATAGTAAAAAAAGTAGGTGATGTTAATAATAAAAGCTATTAAAATTAATAATTATGAAAGGATTTATTTATGAAAAACAAAATAATTTTTGGACTATTAATTAGCTTGGCAATATTAACAACAGGAACTATTTATTTAATAGTTACAAACAAAATAACAATTTTTAACTCTAACTCATCAGAACAAACATATGTAAATATAGATGGGAAAGAATATGAAAAAATTACAGACATTCCATCAGGAGATGCAAGAACATATACTTTAATCACTTCTGTATTGTTATCAGAAGAAGAAATTACAAACTTCACGGATGAACAAATTACTTTAGTAGCAATATATGAATACGCATATGATTTAGAATTAGAACAAGGAACAACAGAAACATTATTAATAGATGAAAGTAATTTAGAGAATATTGTATATAATTTATTTGGTATAAAAAACTTTAAAGTAGTAGAAGGTGACTATAGTAAAGAAGTAAACGGAATAATGTATAATGCAGTAATAGAAAAAAATGATGAAAAATTTGTAGTTACTTATAATTTTGATATATTATCAGAATTATATCCAACAGATTATTTCATTTATGAAACACTGATATCAGAAGATGGAATATTTATTAAAAGTGTACTAAACGAAACTACAAATAGTATAATTTCGATAAAAGAAAAAAATCATTTTATGTATATAGATTCTATAACACATGAAGATAATAATCCTTCAAATGTATTAAACGAAGTGATTTTTAAGGGAGAAAGTTATGATAGTATATATGATATAAATTATTTAGACATATACAAACAAACAACTAATATAATCCATAATTTAGAAGGAAAAAACTATGAAGAATTTACTTATGAAGAAATGACGTCTTTAGCACTTATTAGTAAATGTTATGAATTATTTTCAGAAGATTATAATTATGATTTTGTTATAACAAATGAAGAAATAGCGGAAACTGTTTTAAATTTATTTGGTATAGAAGATTATGAATTAAAACCAGGTGTTTATAGTAAATTATCAGGTCAATTTGTAGAAGAAGCAATTATAGTAACACAAGTTGGAAATAATTTTTATATAGAAGGTTTAATTTTTGAAAGAGGATTAGGATATCCATATAATAGTTTTCTTAGAATACAAAAATCTGATGATAAAATAATAGTAATATATGAAATAAGATATGACGATATTGGAAGTGAAACTAATATTGTACTTGGACAAACTAATGTTTACTATGAAATAAATGAAAAAGGTCTATTGCATATAGAAAAAATAGACTTTGTTGATTATTAGGAGGGTTTATGAAAAAGAATTTATTAATAGGATTTTTATTAATCTTAAATATAGTTGTAATTACATTTTTAGTAATAACTTTGACTAATAAAGAAGAAAACACAGGCCCTATAATATTTAATAATAAAGAATATAATAATATTGAAGATATATGGCATAATGATTTAAAATACAATACTTCTAGTTACTATGTATTAGATTTATTTGCGAATTTTGATATAGAAAATTTAACAACAAAAGAAATAGGTTATATAGCAGTATTATATTCATACAGCAAAACATACTTAAAAGAACCAATTATTTCTATAGAAGAAGTAACAAATTTTATAGACGATAATTTTGGGATAAGTAACTTTAAATTAGAGGAAGGCATGTATGATTTAGAAAATACTAATTATTTAACTTTATTAAAAGCTAATGTAACTATTGAAAATGATAATTATCACTTCGATTTTGAAAGTCAGCCAAGAGAAACTACTAACACAACTTATTACACTTCTGGAATACCTAAAATAAAAAGAGCAAAAGATTCTGTGATTGTGGAACACGCGTATGGTTACAGAGATCCTGAAAGTTATGAATTTGTACAAACTGGAACAGCAAGCTTATTATATGAATTAAATGAAGAAAATATATTATATATAAAAAATATAATAAATAATAAATTAAATTAAGAGTAAAAAATACTCTTTTCTTATTGACATATATATAAAATGAATATATAATTAATATGTAATTAGTAATGATTACTATTAAGGAGAGCGTTATGAGATATTCAAAACAAAGAGAAATTATTTTAAATACAGTTTTAAATAATTGTAATCATCCAGATGCCTATACTATATATGAGTTAGTAAAAAAAGAACTTCCAAATATAAGTTTAGGAACAGTTTATAGAAATTTAAATGATTTATCAGAAGCTGGTTTAATAAATAAAATAGTTATACCTAATGGCAATGATAGATTTGATAAAACTTTATATAAACACTCACATTTTATATGTGAATCATGTGGTGAAGTAAGTGATTTATTAGAACTTGATACTAAAAATATAAATGAGCAATTAAAAAAACTAAATATTAGTGTTAATAATATTGATTTAAATGTATCGGGAATATGTCATAATTGCAAATAGAAGGAGAACATTATGGAATTAAAAGGATCAAAAACAGAACAAAATTTAATGGCAGCATTTGCTGGTGAAAGCCAAGCAAGAAATAAATATACTTATTATGCTTCTAAAGCTAAAAAAGAAGGATATGAACAAATAGCAGCAATATTCGAAGAAACTGCTAAAAATGAACAAGAACATGCTAAATTATGGTTTAAAGCATTACACGATGGTGATGTACCTACAACTGAAGTAAACTTAGCAGATGCAGCATCTGGTGAAAACTATGAGTGGACTGATATGTATGAAGAATTTGCTAGAGTAGCAAAAGAAGAAGGATTTACTAAATTAGCATTCCAATTTGCTGAAGTTGGTAAAATAGAAAAACATCATGAAGAAAGATACTTAGCTTTATTAAGTAATTTAAAAGAAGATAAAGTATTTAAAAAAGAAGTTGAAAAAATGTGGATTTGTAGAAACTGTGGACATATACATTCTGGATTAGAAGCACCTGCATTATGTGTAGTATGTGCTCATCCTCAAGCTCATTTCGAATTAAGAGCAGAAAATTATTAAGAAAAAGGACTTTTAAGTCTTTTTTTGTTATAATATTAATAGAGGTGATTTAATGAAATCAGATATACAAATAGCAGCATATGCCAAATTATTAAAAATAAATGAAATAGCTAATAAATTAAATATTAAAGACATAGAAAATTATGGTAATTATAAAGCTAAAATTAATGATTTACCTAAAGAAGCAAAAGCTAAACTTATATTAGTAACATCTACATCTCCAACACCTTTTGGAGAAGGAAAAACAACTATGAGTATCGGTTTAAATGATGCCTTATGTAAAATTGGTCAAAAAAGCGTAGTAGTTTTAAGAGAACCTTCTTTAGGTCCGGTATTTGGAATTAAAGGTGGTGCTACTGGTGGAGGATATGCCCAAGTAGTTCCTATGGAAGATATAAACCTACATTTTACAGGAGATTTTCATGCTATAACTAGTGCTAATAATTTAATAGCATCAGCAATAGATAATCATATATTTCAAGGAAATAGTTTAAATATAAAAGAAGTATTATTTAATAGATGTCTTGATTTAAATGAAAGAGCTCTAAGAGATATAACAATTAACTCAAAAGAAAAAAGAAATGAATCATTTAATATAACATCAGCTTCTGAAATAATGGCTATTTTATGTTTATCTACTAATATAAGTAATTTAAAAGAAAATATAGGTAATATATTAGTTGCAAAAGATATTAATGATGAACCAATATATGCAAAAGATTTAAAAATAACAGATGCTGCAACTATTTTATTAAAAGATGCAATTAAACCTAATTTAGTTCAAACTTTAGAAAATAATCCTGCTATAATTCATGGTGGACCTTTTGCTAATATTGCACATGGGTGTAATTCTATAATAGCTACTAAACTAGGATTAAGTTTAGCCGATTATGTTGTTACAGAAGCTGGTTTTGGTTCTGATTTAGGTGCTGAAAAGTTTTTTAATATTAAATGTAGGAAAGCGAGTATTTATCCTGATGCTGTAGTTATCAATACAACTATTCGTTCATTACTTTATAATGGAGAAAATGATATTAAAAAAGGTATAAATAATTTATATGCTCATATCGATAATATTAAAAAATTTACAAATAATATAATAGTATGTTTAAATCATTTTTATAATGATGATATTAAAGATATTAATTATTTAGAAGAACAATTAAAAATAAATAATATAGAATTTTCAATATCAAAAGCATATGAATTAGGTAGTGATGGAAGTACTGATTTAGCTAATAAAATATTAAACTTTACTAAAGAGAATTCTAAATTTACTTATGATTTAGAAGATGATACTATAACTAAAATAAAAAAAGTAGCGACCAATGTATATGGCGCTACTAATGTAATTATAGAAAATGATATATTAGAAAAAATTAAATATATTGAAAGTATAAATAAAAACTTACCTATATGTATTGCTAAAACTCAATATTCTTTATCAGATGATCAATTTAAATTAGGAAGACCTAGTAATTTTGATATAACTATAAAAGATATTAAATTAAACAATGGAGCAGGGTTTATTGTAGTCTTATTAGGAAATATTATGACTTTACCTGGATTAGGTAAAACTCCTGCATATGAAGGTATGCAAATAGATGAATATTCAAATATAAAAGGTTTATTTTAATAAATCTTTTTTTTTATTAAAAAGTACTTGATTTAAGATTAATATTTTGGTATTATTATATTGTTCCATTTGGCGATGTAGCTCAGTTGGCTAGAGCAACCGGTTCATACCCGGTAGGTCGTAAGTTCGAATCTTATCGTCGCTACCAAATAGAATTTAACTAGATAGAAATATCTAGTTTTTTTGTATATAAATAGTAGTTCCTTTTATTTTGTAATTTGATATATATTTTAATTGTCTAATTAATTTAAATAATGCCTCATCTTTTTTCTTGGCTTCTAACATAATATCTATGTCGTATTCTAAATTAGATATTTTATCTAAAAAGTAAATAAAACTAGAAATATCTATATAATCATTATGAGCTCTAAATTCTTTTTTTAATTTAGATTTAGGAGAAGAAAAATGAATTTTAGGATTAATAAATTTCCATGTATTAAATATATCTTTAATATATATAAATAAATCTTCTGAATCATTATTACAAACATAATGATGGTAATCTAGTACAAAAGGTATATTTAATTTATTTGCTATATATAAACAATCTAAAATATTAAATACTTTATCATCATTTTCAATTGCAATACAATTTTGTAAGTGAATTGGTAATAATTTAAAATTATTAATAAATCTAGCTATACTTTGTTTTTTGCCAAATACAGAAGAACCTACATGTAATATGATTATTTTTTTTTTAATACCTAAAACTTCTAATATATTGTAATGATATTCTAAAATTTTAATAGAATTTTCAACAACTTCTTTTTTAGTACTATTTAAAACAGTAAATTGATCTGGATGAACATCAATACGCATATTACTTATAATATTTTTTATTTTATCAAAATAAGGTTTATAAGGTAGTATATAATCAAATATAACATCATCTTTAGTAGCTAAAGGAATTAATTTAGAAGTTAATCTAAAAAAATGTATATCATTTTTAGCGTTATAAATTAAAGTTTCAATTAGATCTTCTAAATTAGATATAATAACATCATTTAATTTATTTAAATCTTTATTTTTTAAATATTCTGTATAAGTAAATGGAGTAGAAGAAGTTTTATTAATAGTTAAAGAAGTTCCTACATAACCTAAGTTTATTTTCATAAAATCACCGTTATTAGTTTGGTTTATAAATAAATTAAAATACATTTTAATAACCATTTTCTTTTTTTTGAATATAGTGTATAATGGATAGTCCAAAGGAGGATTTATGGTAAATAAAAAGTTAAAACAATACATTGAACAACACGTTTTACCGGAGTATGAAAAAAACGATTTAGGGCATAATATTAAGCATATTGAATTTGTTATTAGAAGAAGTTTAGAGTTTGCTAATAATATAGAAAACATTAACTTAGATATGGTATATACAATAGCTTCATATCACGATATAGGACATCATATTAATGCTAAAACACATGAAAAAATATCAGCAAATATTTTATTTGAAGATGAATTTTTAAATCAATATTTTACAAAAGAACAATTAATAATTATGAAAGAAGCAGTTGAAGATCATAGAGCTAGTTTAGAATATACTCCAAGGTCTATATATGGAAAAATAGTGTCATCCGCTGATAGAAATACTTTAATATCTGTTATACTAAAGAGAATGTATCAGTATAGATTAAAGCATTGTCCTAATTTATCTAATGAAGAAATATTAGAAGAATCAAGGTCACACTTACAAAAAAGATATGGTAAAAAAGGTTATTCAAGAGATAAAATATATTTTAAAGATAAAGAGTATAATGACTTTTTAAAAGAAATAGATAATGTTTTATCTAATAAAAAATTATTCGAACACTTATTTAAAAAAGAAAACAATTTTTAATATTTTTTTATCACCAATTGACAAGTTGTCAATTAATTGTTATACTGTATAGGTATTTACAAAGTAAGGAGTGATATTATTCCAAAAAATGATATAAAAAAATTATCTATTGAAAAGCAAATAGAGTTGAAAAATGCAGCTATTAAAGAATTTTCAAGTGTACCATTAATAAAAGCATCTATTAATAAAATTATACAAGATATAAATATGCCAAGAGGAACATTTTACTTATATTTTGACAATATAGAACAGTTATATATATATGTTGTAAAAGATTATTTTGAAGATGTTATTAGTTTATTTATTAACTTATTAAAAGAAAATGAAGGTAATATATTCAATACATTTCCTAAATTATTAGATAAAGTTTATACTTTAGGTTATACAGAAGAAAATAAAAATTTCTTTAAAAACTTTTTTATAAATGCTAATGGTAAATTAAGTAATAATTTAATGGATACGAATAAAGAAAAAGAAAAAAAATTATTATTTGAAGAAATTAAGAATAATATAGATATTAGTAATTTAAATATTGATTCAGAAGAAGATATGCATGATATATTTTCTATATTAATATTTATGACAGTAAATACATTAGTTCAACTATTCGTAAAAGAAATAGATTATGAATTTATTAAAAAAAGATATGAAAATAAAATAAGATTAATTAAGAAAGGAATTGAAAAATGCTAAGATTATTTAAATATTTAAAAAATCACGTTTTAGAGATTATATTAATTATAGGTTTATTAGTAGTTCAAGCTAATTTAGATCTATCATTACCAGAATATACTTCTAAAATAGTAGATGTAGGAATTCAACAACAAGGAATAGAAACAGGAGTATATGAGTATATTTCAGAAACTCATTATAATAATTTACTATTATTTTTGGACGATGATTCTATTTTACTTAATAATTATGAATTATTAGAAAAAAATGAAAAAAATATAGAAGATTATCCTTTAATAGAAGAAGAAAATATATATGTAATAAAAGAAGATGTAAAAAAGGAAGAAATTGAACCAATTTTAAATCAAGCTTCATTATTAGTATCAGTTTTACAAACACCATCTGATTTTAATAAAGAAATATTTGCACAATTAAGTACTAACTTAAATATGGAAGTTAATAGTGATAATATATTTATGATTTTATCAAATATGACGAAAGAAGAGCAAACTTTAGTATTATCACCTATGATAGAGCAATTTGGTGCAATAGATGAGGCTATGATCACTCAAATGGCTATAGCAACAGTACAAGTAGAATATACAAACATAGGTATTAATTTAGATGATTTACAAATGAAATATATTTTAAATTCAGGGCTTATTATGTTAGGAATATCTTTAGTAATTATGGCAGTAGCATTAGCTGTATTATTCTTAGGTTCTAGATTAGCATCAAAATTAGCTTATATTTTAAGAATGAAAGTATTTGAAAATACAGTTAATTTTTCTAAAAAAGAAATTCAAGAGTTTGGAACAGCTTCATTAATTACTAGAACTACTAATGATATCCAACAAGTACAACAAGTATTTACAATGTTATTTAGAGTAGTATTCTATGCACCTATATTAGCAATTGGTGGAATGTTAAAAATGACTGATGCAGACTCATCAATGTTGATTATAATAGTAACAGCAGTAGTTGTATTAATTATATCTATTATGACTTTATTTATAATAGTAATGCCTAAATTTACTAAATTACAATCATTAATTGATAAACTTAATTTAGTTTCAAGAGAAATCTTAAATGGTATACCAGTAATTCGTGCATTCTCTAATGAGTCACATGAAGAAAAAAGATTTGAAAAAGCTAATAAGGATTTAACAAAAGTTAATTTATTTATAAATAGAACAATGTCAGCTATGATGCCTATAATGATGCTTATTATGAACGTTGTAACAGTAGCAATACTTTGGTATGGGTCATACGCAATTGATGATGGATTAATTCAAGTAGGAGATATGATGGCTTATATTCAATATGCAATGCAAATCATAATGGCTTTCTTAATGATATCTATTATTTCAATTATTTTACCAAGAGCAACAATTGCAGCAAAAAGAATTAGAGAAGTTATAAATACTAAATCAAGTGTTACAACAATTAAAAATCCTAAAAAAATGGATAAAAAAATAAAAGAAGTTGAATTTAAAAATGTATGTTTTAGATATCCTAATGCAGATGAAGATGTATTAACAGATATATCATTTATTGCAACATTAGGTACAACAACAGCATTTATAGGATCAACTGGTTCAGGTAAATCAACAGTAATTAATTTATTACCAAGATTCTTTGATACAACTGAAGGAAATATTTTATTTAATGGAACATCAATAAAAGACTTTGATTTAAAAGAATTAAGAGATAAAATTGGCTACGTTCCACAAAAAGGAATGTTATTTACAGGTACTGTTGAATCTAATATAAAATATGGAGATGATTCAATTTCTAAAAAAGAAATGTTAGAAGCATCTAAAATAGCACAAGCCAAAGACTTCGTAGAAAAATTAGAAAAAAAATACGATAGTGAAATAGCACAAGGTGGTACTAACGTATCTGGTGGACAAAGACAAAGATTATCAATAGCAAGAGCAATAGCAGTTAATCCAGATTTATTTATATTTGATGACTCATTTTCAGCACTTGACTTTAAAACAGATGCAAAATTAAGAAAAGAATTAACAAATATTACAAAAGATAAAATAGTATTTATAGTAGCTCAAAGAGTATCAACAATTATGAATGCTGACCAAATAGTTGTACTAGATGAAGGTAAAACAGTAGGGATAGGAACTCATGAAGAATTACTTAAAAACTGTACTGTTTACAAAGAAATCGCAGAATCTCAACTTAGTAAGGAGGAATTAGGACATGAATAGAGGACCTGGTAGTTCTAATGGTAAAATAGAAAAAGCAAAAGACTTTAAAGGCACAATAAAAAAATTAATAAATCATTTTAAAAAATATAAAGTTAGTATATTTGCAATCGTTTTATTTACTACTATTTCAACTATATTTGCTATAGTTGGACCTAAAATAATGGGTGATGTAACTACTGAATTATTTAATGGTTTAATGGCTAAAGTTACTAATACTGGTGCAATTGACTTTAATTTAATTACATCAACACTTACATTTTTACTAGTTATTTATGTGATTAGTTCCATAGCAACTTTTATCGTTAACTTTATAAGTAACACGATAACTAATGATATTGCTTACAATTTTAGAAAAGATATATCAAAAAAATTACATAAATTACCAATGAGATATTTTGATAAATATTCAAATGGTGAAATATTATCAAGAATTACAAATGATGTTGATACATTGTCACAAAATTTAAGTCAAACTGTATCGACTATCATTACTTCAACAGCAACAATTATTGGGGTATTAATAATGATGTTTTCAATTGACTTTACTATGTCTGTTGCGTCCCTTTTAATACTTCCAATATCAATGATTGGTATGAGTATCATAATTAAAAGATCTCAAAAATACTTTGCACAACAACAAAAAAACTTAGGTGACTTAAACGGTATAATTGAAGAAGTATACGGTGGTCATGATGTTGTTAAAGTATTTAATGGAGAACAAAAATCAATTGAAAAATTTGAAGAAGTAAACGCTAAATTATATAATACTGGTTGGAAAAGTCAGTTTATGTCAACAGCAATTCATCCATTAATGACTTTTATTGGTAACTTAAGTTATGTACTAATATCTTTATTAGGTGGATTTTTAATTATATTAGAAAAACTAGAAGTAGGAAGCATCTTATCATTTAATCAATATATAAGAAACTTAAATAACTCTCTAGCCTCACTTGCACAAATAGTAAGTATGATTCAATCAACAGCAGCTGCTGCAGAACGTGTATTTGAATTTTTAGAAAGTGAAGAAGAATCATTAAATCCTACAAAACCATATTCAACTAAAAACATTGAAGGAAATGTTGAATTTAAAAATGTTCATTTCGGATATGATGAAAACAAAACAATAATAAATGACTTTTCTGTAAATATTAAAAATGGTCAAAAAATAGCAATAGTAGGTCCAACAGGTGCAGGTAAAACTACAATAGTTAAACTACTGATGCGTTTTTATGATTTAAATTCAGGTAAAATTTTAGTAGATGGAAAAGATATTACTAAATTTAATAGAGAAAAATTAAGAAGCTTATTTGGAATGGTATTACAAGATACATGGTTATACTCAGATACTATTGAAAATAACATTAAATACGGTAAATTAGATGCAACGTATGAAGAGGTGAAAGAAGCTGCAAAATCAGCAAGTGTACATCACTTTATAAAAACATTACCAGATGCTTATAATATGGTATTAAATGAAGAATCAGATAATATCTCACAAGGACAAAAGCAATTACTAACAATTGCAAGAGTAATATTAGCAGACCCTAAAATATTAATTTTAGACGAAGCTACAAGTAGTGTAGATACTAGAACAGAAGTTTTAATCCAACAAGCAATGGATAAAGTAATGGAAGGAAGAACTAGTTTTATTATAGCTCATAGATTATCAACAATTAAAAATGCTGATTTAATCTTAGTTATGAATAATGGAGATATAGTAGAAACTGGAAATCATGATACATTACTTAAAAAAGATGGATTTTATGCTAATTTATATAATTCACAATTTGAAGAAGTTAATTAACTTCTTTTTTTGTGATATAATTAAATAGGTGAAATTATGAAAAAGAAAAAAATAGTTGTAATCGGTGGTGGAACCGGATTATCAACATTACTCAAAGGATTAAAACAATTTCCAGTTGACTTAACTGCAGTCGTATCTGTTTCAGATGATGGTGGTTCAACAGGAAAATTAAGAGAAGAATTTAATATAACTGCTGTAGGAGATATAAGAAGAGTAATTATTTCTTTATCAGAAAAAGAAAGATTAGTAAAAGAACTTTTAAATTATCGATTTAAAAGCGAAACTACATTAGAAGGTCATACTTTAGGTAATTTATTATTAACTGGATTAATAGATATATCGGGTAATACCTCAGAAGCAATTAAATCATTATCTAAAGTACTTAATTTACATGGTAAGGTATTACCACTTACTGAAGATAATGTTGTTTTAAAAGCTAAAATGAATGATGGTAAAACGATAAAAGGGGAACATAATATAACACATTATCCTTCATCTATTAAAAAATTATATTATGAAAAAGATGTTAAAATATTAGATGAGGTATTAGAAGAAATTAAAAAAGCTGATTTAATAGTATTTAGTATGGGAAGTTTATTTACTTCTGTCATATGTAATTTAATAGATAAAAGTATAACTAAAGCAATTGATGAATCAAAAGCTAAATTAGTTTATGTATGTAACATGATGACCCAACCAGGAGAAACAGATGATTATAAAGTGTCTGATCATATAAATGTAATCAACTCATACTTAGGTAAGAAAAAAATAGGGTCAGTTATTGTAAATGATGCACCTATAGATAAAATTTTAATAAACAAATACTCTCGTTTAGAACAAAAAACTCCAGTTATTCTAGATAAAGAAAATATAAAAATAAATATAATTACAGATAAACTAATATCAATTGAAGATAATATGATTAAACATAATACATTAAAATTAGGTTTTCATATATTTTCACATACTTTATAAATTTCACAATATAAACACATTTATTTGATATAGTATTAAAAGAGGTGATGTTATGAATATACTAATAGTAGATGATGAACAACTAATAATAGATGTTATTAAAGAATACTGCTTACTAGAAAACTATAATGTAATAGAAGCAAATAATGGACTTGATGCCATAAATAAAATGAATAAGGATATTGATTTAATAATAATGGATATAATGATGCCAAAAATGGATGGCTTTACTTGTGTTAAAGAATTAAGAAAAGAATATAATACTCCTGTTATTATGTTATCTGCAAGAGACACTGAATATGATAAGTTACTTGGATTTGACTTAGGAATAGATGATTATGTGTCAAAACCATTTAGCCCAAAGGAATTAATAGCAAGAATTAAAAGCGTTACTAAAAGAAACAAAACAAATGAAAATATTATGAAATATAAAAACTTAGTTATAAATAAAACTAGTCATACAGTAACAATAGATGAAAACATTATAAAATTAACACCGAAAGAATATGATTTATTGTGTTTCTTTTTAGAAAATAAAAATGTAGCATTATCTAGAGAACAGTTATTATCAAAAATATGGGGATATGATTTTTTTGGAGATGATAGAACTATTGATACACATATAAAAATGTTAAGAAGTAACTTAGGTATTTATAAAAAAAATATTATTACCATAAGAGCAGTGGGTTATAAATTTGAAGAATAAATCATTAGTCTTTAAAATATGGTCATATTTAGTTTTATTTGCTGCTTTAACATTAATAACATTATGGTTATTTCAAATATTTTTCTTTGATGTATTTTATGAATATCAAAAAACAAATTTAATTAATAATGCAACAGAAGAAATAATTTTAATAAATAGGGAAGATGATTCATACGCAAAAGAATTAGATGCCATAGCAATTGATAAAGAAATATGTATTGAAATAATTGAAAATAATAAAATTGTATATACTTCTAATTCATTTGGTATAGGTTGTGTTATTGGAGATTATTCATTAGAATCAAATTATAAAAAGGATTTTGAAAATAGTGATACTTTATCACAAACCTATAAAATTATAAATCCAAGATATGGCAATGACACACTTATTAAAGCTATAAACATCGATGATACATATATCTATGTAAATGCTACTTTAGAGCCGTTAGATGAGACAAAAACAATAATTACAGACCAGTTAATGATAGTAACATCATTTATTATATTATTATCATTAATAATATCATATTTTATATCACAAATAATTGCATCACCAATATTAAAAATTAATAAATATGCATCTAAGTTATCAAATAAAAACAAAGATAAACTTATATTAAAATCAGATATAATAGAAATAAATCAACTTGCTAATACTTTAAATGAAACAGCTTTAGAATTATCTAAAACTGAACAACTAAGACAAGATTTAATGGCAAATGTCAGCCATGATCTAAAAACACCTTTGACAATGATAAAGGCTTATGCTGAAATGATTAAAGATATATCTTATAAAACAAAAGAAAAAAGAGAACAACATTTAGACATAATTATAGAAGAAACAAATCGTTTAAGTTTATTAGTAAATGATATATTAGAACTTACTAAAATTGAATCAAACATTGATTTAATTAATAAAACTAATTTCGATTTAGTTAAAACAGTAAAAAGCATTACAAATAAATTTGAAATATTAACAGAAAAAGAAGGTTATAAATTCACTATAATTTCTGATAAAAAAGTATTTGTATATGCTGATGAAACTCGTATATCACAAGTATTATATAATTTAATTAATAATGCAATTAACTATACAGGAAAAGACAAATTAGTAACTATTAAAATAAAAAAAGACGATAAAATAAAAGTCAATATTATTGATACCGGTAAAGGAATTAAAGATGAAGATATAAATCTTATATGGGATAGATATTATAAAACAGAGAAAAATCACAAAAGAAATACTTATGGAACAGGTTTAGGTCTTTCTATAGTAAAAGGAATTTTAGAAAAACATAATTCTGAATTTGGAGTTATCAGTAAGAAAAACAAAGGAACTACATTTTATTTTGATTTAGATAAAAGCAATGAATAATTGCTTTTTTTTAATATAAATATATAAATTAAATATAATTAATAGAGGTGAAATTATGGAATACACAGTAAAACCAGGTGATACTTTATTTGGGGTTGCAAAACAATTTGACATATCTCCAGATGCAATAAAATTAGAAAATAATTTGAAATCAAATACATTAACACCAGGTCAAAAACTAAAAATAAACAATCAAACAAATTTGATACATATAGTAAAAAAAGGTGATAACTTATATGATTTAGCTAATGAATATAATACAACTGTTGATGATATAAAAACTTTAAATAATTTAAAAACAAATGAACTTGAATTAAATCAAAAGTTATTAATACCCGTTAAAACATATTTAGAATGTTATGGAGAAGATTTAGAAGAAAATATTACTTATACTGTAAAACAAGGTGATAACTTATACGATATAGCTGCGTCTTTTAATACAACTGTATCAAGTATAAAGGATTTAAATAATTTAAAGAACAATAGCTTAGAAATAGGTCAAAAATTAATTATAAAGGAGAATTAAAATGGATTATATTGATTTAGAGCAATTTAAAAAGTTACCAGAATATAATGATTTTTTAGAAAAAAATTCAGGTGAAGGTATTTTAAAAATACAAGCATATACAGCAGATCAAGGTTTACCTATAAAAGATACTGATATTTCAGTTTCAAAAGAAATAGATGCTTATGTTGTTTTGTTTTATGTAGGTAAAACAGATGAAAATGGCATGATTGATAATATAATATTACCAACTCCCACAATTGAAAATCAAAAAATATACCAAGCTCCAGCATATGAAATATATAATGTTTTAGCAACTAATGAACAATATAAAATATATAAAAATTATAAGGTTGGAATATTTGATAACGAAAAAACTATACAAAATGTAAAGCAGTACACTGGTGAAAGTAATGAATAATGCAATACTTCCAATCATCCCAAAAGAGATAACTGTTCATTTAGGTAATCCAGATGAAGATGCAAAAAATATAAAAGTTCCTTTTATTGAATATATTAAAAATGTAGCAAGTAGTGAAATATATCCAACTTGGCCAAAAGATGCACTTAAAGCAAATGTATTAGCACAAATATCTTTTGCATTAAATAGAATTTATAATGAATGGTATAGGTCAAAAGGGTATAATTTTGATATTACAAACAGTCCCTCAGTTGATCAAAAATATAATCAATCTGGAAATGTATTTGAAAGTGTATCTATAATAGTAGATGATGTATTTAATAAATATATCGTAAAACAAGGTCAAGTACAACCACTATTTGCAAGTTATTGTGATGGTAAAACTTCAAAATGCGATGGCTTATCTCAGTGGGGGAGTTTTGAACTAGCAGAGGATGGAAAGTCATATATCGAAATACTAAAAGAATATTATGGGGACGATATATATATAGTTGAAAATGCACAACAAGAAATGCTTGTAAAAAGTTTTCCTGGTTATGATTTAAAACTAGGAGATGCTGGTAATGATATATTAGTAATTAAAAAACAATTAAATAGAATTAAAAAAAACTATCCTGCCTTATTAGAAGTAATAGAAAATGAATTTTTTGATAAGCAATTAGAAGACGCTGTTAAAGAATTTCAAAAAACTTTTAACTTACCAATAACAGGAATTATAGATGAAAAAACTTGGTATAAAATCAAATATATATATAACAGTGTTAAACAAATATTTGATATATATTCAGAAGGTATTACTTTAGAAGAAGCAACAGTAAAATTTTCTGATAATTTAAAATTAAATGATAAGGGTGTTGAGGTAAGAGTACTTAACTATTATTTAAACTCAATAGCTTATTTTGATAGTGAAATTGTAGGTAAAGTAACAGGTGATACATTTACAAAAGAAACAGAAGATATGGTAAAATCATTTCAAAAAAAATATGAATTAGAAGAAACTGGTATAGTAAATAGAACAACTTGGTTAAAATTACAATCTATTTATAAAGATATAATAAAAAATATACCAAATGAAACCTTTTACCCTGGCTATATTTTATCAAAAGGAATGACAGGTTCTGATGTATTAATATTACAAAATTTTTTATATAAATTATGTGTTGAAACTAAATCTATTCCCGGCGTAAAAGTAAATGGTGTATATGATGATTTAACAGAAAAATCAATAAAAAAAATACAGATGGATAATAATTTTGAAGTATCAGGTAATACAGGAGCAGTTACTTGGTATTTCTTAGCGGAAAACTACTTAAAGTAGTTTTTTATTATGTATTAAATACACAAATAAATTTCAAAAAATAAAGTAATTATATTTTAATTAAATAAATATAGTGATATAATTATTTAAGGTGATAGTATGATTTATACATTTTATGGACAAAACGAATTTTTAATAGATAATCATATTAAAAAAATAATAAAAGAAAATGATATTGAAGATATAAATATAAATACTTATAATTTAAATGATACATTAATAGAAGATATAATTGATGATGCATTAACTATATCTTTATTTTCCGATAAAAAATTAATTATAGTATCTGATTCTTATATTTTTACAGGTAGTGTAAAGAAAAATAATTTAGAACATAATATTAATGCATTAGAGCTATATTTAAAAAATGATATTGAAAACACTATATTAATATTTAAAGTAAATAACGATAAATTAGATGAAAGAAAAAAAATAGTAAAGTTATTAAAAACTAAATCTAAAGTTATTGAATATAGTAAGACAAATCAAATTAATTCTTTAGTAAAAGATATGTTTAAAGAATATAATATAAGTAATCAAGATATTAATTATTTAGTTTCTAGAGTAGGGGATAACTTACAAATACTATATTCTGAAATTGAAAAAATTAAAATATATAAAGATACTGACTTAGTTATTTCAAAAGAAGATATAGATAATTTAACAACTAAATTAATTAATATAGATATATTTAAATTTATAGAAAATATAATTTTAAAAAATAAAGTTGACGCTATAGAAACATATCATGAATTAATAAAATTAAATGAAGAACCTATTAAAATAATAGTAATGCTTGCTAATCAAATAAGATTAATGTATCAAGTAAAAACTTTATCTAGTGAAGGTTATTCAGAAGCAGATTTAGCAAAAGAATTAAACGTTCATCCTTATAGTGCTAAAAAAGCACTACAAAATTCTAGAAATTATTCTAGTATTGATTTAATTAATAATTTAAATAGTTTAGCTGATTTAGATATAGCTATTAAAACAGGTACTATAAATAAAGAATTAGGTTTAGAATTATTTATTTTAAAACTATAAAAATTTTCTAGTGAATGGAAGCTTTTTTATTTAAAATTATGCAATATTCAATTTGCAGTCGACTTTAATTTTTAACTAAAATGTATAGATTTTTAACTAATTAAGAGTAAATATAAAAATAATTGTTGCATATACTAATTTATATGTTATAATAATTTTTATCAAGGAAAGGTATGATAAAATGAAAAACAAATTATT
>CAYJEO010000014.1:0-19692 GCA_964369355.1 uncultured Muribaculaceae bacterium
ACCTTCCGCTGACAGTGTGAGTTTTCTTAGTTTTGGGTATAAAAAAACTAGGCATTACCTAGTTAAATTTTATATGGAGCAGATGATGAGAATCGAACTCACGCAGTCAGCTTGGAAGGCTGAGGTTCTACCATTAAACTACATCTGCAATTAGTGGACATATATAATTATAGAGTATAAACTTATATATGTCAATAATTTTTTTTAATTTTTAAAAATATTTTTTTATGGTAAAATAAGATAAGGTAGGAGAGGTTATTTATGGGAAAAAAAGTCATAATTATATTATTATTTATTTTATGTTTAACAGGATGCGATACTAAAAAATATAAGGAAATTGAATATGAAGATAATGAAATATATGCTGTGGCATACTTAGGATATAACGAATTAACAAATTTAGAATTATATGAAGAATATGTAGATATAAACTGTTTAAATACTTATTATTTATCAACAGGAGAATATTATTTAATTATTCCAAGATATGAAGATGTAGATACTAGAATTTTATTCAACGATATTACTTCAGGAGGAAGTACATATTTTGCTGATTTAACAAATGGCAAACCGTTTATAGTACAAGGTAATATAAGTGATATATTTCCTAATATTACATTAGAATTTAAATATCAAGAAGAAGTTTATTCATATACTCCATATATATCATTAAAAGACGGTTCTTTTATTGTTAGTGATGAAGGTATAAATATTACTATAGACTAAGATGAGGAATCATCTTTTTTTTGTTATTAAAAAAAATTAAGGGCATATAATTAATTGTAAACGAAAGGAATGATTTAATATATATGGAAACACTTAAAGTTTCATCACAGTCGAACCCTAATTCTGTAGCAGGTGCATTAGCAAATGTTTTTAGAGAAAAGGGAAGTGTAGAAATACAAGCAATAGGAGCAGGCGCTTTAAATCAAGCAATTAAAGCAATTGCTATAGCTAGGGGTTTTGTAGCCCCATCAGGAAAAAATTTAATTTGTATACCAGCTTTTACTGATATTTTAATAGAAGGTGAAGAAAGAACTGCAATCAAGTTAATTATAGAATCAAGATAAAAAAATCATTACTTTAAGTAATGATCTTTTTTTTAATTTATTGTAACATTAATATTAACGATTGCTTGATTTTTATTTATTGAATTATCAGTAGCAATAGCTTTAATAGTATAGCTACCAATTTCTAAAGTATTTAAATTTTCTATGATTTCATCATTATAATAAAATTTCAAATCTTTGATACCAGTGCCAACATCAATCATGTCAGCAGTAATATTGTTAGATAAATTGTAATCAGTTCCTTTAAATATATTAATTGAAGTAGTATCTAAAGTTAAAGTAGGGGCAATAGTATCTACTACAGTAACACGTACTTTAATAACTTTTTCATTACCAGAGTGATCCGTTGCAGTATAAGTAATATAATAACTGCCTTCTTTAGAATCATCTACCTCATTAGTAATAACAACATCTAAATTGTCTTGATATAAGCTACCAGTGAATTGAGAGTTATCAGATACTGTATAAGCATATTCAACAAAGTTATTTAACTCAACATTTGTAGTATGGCTAATTGTTTGATTATTAACTGTCAAAACAGGACTAGTAGTATCAACTATATTAACTTCTCTAGTTATCGTTGATTCAGCACCGTTATCATAAGCAGAATAAGTAATAACATAAGTTCCCAATTTTTTAGTATCAATGCTAGTTACACTAGAACCATTATAGGTAAACGAAGTAGTTGAACTAATTGAAGAACTAGTTTCAAAATCATATGCTACAACACCAGGGTCGTTAAAACTAGTATTTATTTCAACATCAATAGAAGCTCCGCCTTTTAAAACTAATACAGGAACATTCGTTTCACTAGTATTACAGCCTCTAGAACCAGTATCTTCTAAAACATTATATTTATAAGTTTTTTCAACTTTCGTAATTTCTATTAACATATCATCATCAAAACATTCATTTGTTAATGGGTTTTTAACATTAACATCAACGTATCCGTTATACTTTAATTGACCTAATGTAATATAAAATACATCCGTTTCTGTTAATGGAAGTAAATAAATATTATCGACTCCCCAGTTATTTGCGGATAATTCAATTTGGGTAATTGTTTGATCATACATATTTTTATTATTTTCTCTAATCATATTGTTAATAGGTGGGATAACTACTAAAGCTATTAAAGCAATAACAACTATAACACCAATTAATTCGACTAATGTAAAGCCTTTTGTTTTCATAAAACACATCCTATTCTAAAATAATTATAGCAAAATAAATATTCATTTACTATATAAAATATCATACTTGACAGTAAAAATTGATAAAAAATTAATAATTTGTTATAATCAATATCGAAGCAGGTGAAATAATGGATATAAATAATAAAAGAGAAATTATATTAAAACATTATCAAAATCCTTTAAATAAAGGACTTATAGAAAATAATAATTATATAAAAGAAAATATGAATATCGAATCATGTATAGACCAAATAGAATTAATGGCATTAATAGAAAATGATTTAGTAAAAGATATTAGATTTGATGGTGAGGCTTGTGCAATATGTACATCATCAACATCAATAATGATTGATACTTTATTGGATAAAGATATAAAAGAAGCAAAAGAAATAATAACTAATTTTGAAAATATGATAGAAAACAAAGAATATGATAAAGAAATTTTAGAACAAGCAATTGTTTATGATGATATAAATAAACAAGCAAATAGAAAAAAATGTGCATTATTAGCATGGTGGGGCATTAAAAATATTATACAAAACTATGAAAATGAATAAAATTAAAAAAATATAAAAAACTACAGATTTTAATTATTTGTAGTTTTTTTTATAAATAAATAAAAAAAGATACTACATAAAATACATAAGTAGTAAAAAATATCAAAAAAACTATTAAAACACTCATTTGAACTTCTAAAAATTAAGATATATGATGTTAATCGGAAGGAGAGATAATATGTTAAATCAAACAGTAATAGTAGGGAGATTAGTTCATGAACCAGAACTAAGACAAACAGACAATGGTAATAAAGTTACGAATATTACATTAGCAGTACCGAGAAATTTTAAAAATGTTAATGGGGAGTATGATACTGACTTTATTTCATGCGTGTTATGGAAAGGTATTGCAGAAAATACTGTTCAATACGTTAAAAAAGGTGATCTTTTAGGAGTAAAGGGAAGAATACAAGCTCGTGAAATAGAATTAGAAGATGCCACAAAAAAACACTACGTAGAAGTAGTGGCAGAAAAAGTTACATTTTTATCAAGTAAAAAAGATTAAAAATAATCATAAAATATATCATCTGGTTTCATACTAAAAATAGATGATATTTTTTTTGCCATTTCATAAGATAAACGTCTTTGTTTATTTTCAATTTGCCAATAAAATGTTTTGCTAATACCTAGCATATTAGCCATATCGTAAAAACTATAGTTATGTTTTTTTCTTAAAAGACTTAATTTTTCCATATTATCACCTAATATAATTATACATTAGATTATTGAAATTTACAACTAAAAGTTACTAACAAGTTAATTATAAGTTTTGATGAAATAAACTTGATATAATTTTAACATATAGAAAACGAGGTGTAATATGTTAAACGGGAAGAGAATCAAAGAAGCGAGAAAACAAAAAGGATTCTCACAAGAAGAATTAGGCAACATCTTAGATGTAACTAAAGTATCTATTTGTGGATATGAGTTAGAGACTAGAACTCCAAACTTACAAACATTTTTAAAACTAGTTGACGTATTAGACATGGACATCAATTATGCACTTGGTAGAGAAATTGATGTAGTTAGTGATAACAATATAGCCTATGGAACAAAATTATCTTCAGAAGATTTAAAAGTTATTAAAGCTTTAAAATCAAATAAGAAAATTTATCGTATGTTATGTGATGATCCAAAAAGAACATTAGAATTAATTGACAGAAAATTAAACAAGTAAGAAAGAATTATTTATTAGTTCTTTTTTATTTTGTCTTTATTTGATATACTTAATATAGGTGATTATATGAACATAGTAGAAATTATAAATAAAAAAAGATTAAAAGAAAGTTTAACCTTAGAAGAAATTCAATATGTAATAGATGGTTTTTTGAAAGAAGAAATAAAAGATTATCAAGTAAGTTCGTTACTTATGGCTATAGTATTAAATGGTATGAGTGAAGAAGAAACTATTAATTTAACAAAAGTAATGCTAAACAGTGGAGATGTAATTGATTTATCATCGATAGATAAAATAGTTGTAGATAAGCATTCAACAGGTGGCGTTGGAGATAAAACTTCTTTAATAGTTGGTCCAATTGTTGCTGCAAATGGTGTAGCAGTAGCTAAAATGAGTGGAAGAGGGTTAGGGCATACAGGTGGAACAATTGATAAATTAGAATCATTTGAAAACTTTGATGTCTACTTAACTAATAAAAAATTTATTAAACAAGTAAATGACATCGGGATGTCTTTAGTAGCTCAAACTGGCAACTTAGTTCCAGCAGATAAAAAATTATATGCACTAAGAGATGTAACTGCAACAGTATCATCTATTCCTTTAATAGCTTCATCAATTATGTCAAAAAAATTAGCAAGTGGAGCAGACGCAATTGTACTAGATGTAAAAGTTGGAAAAGGAGCGTTACTCAAAACTAAAGAGGAAGCATCGCAATTAGCAAATCTTATGGTTAAAATAGGTAAATCATTTGGTAAAAAAACAGTATGTTTATTAACTGATATGGATCAACCATTAGGAAACGCAATAGGAAATGCCTTAGAAGTAAAAGAAGCAATTGAAATGTTAGAAGGAAACGGTCCTGAAGATTTAAAAGAGATATGTTTATCTATTGCATCAATAATGATTAGTTTAGGAAAAAACATAGATATTCAAACAGCAAGATTATTAGCAGAAGATAAATTATATAAAAAAGAGGCTTTAGAAGTATTTAAACAATTCATAAAAAAGCAAAAAGGAGATATTAATAGTTTGAAAATATCTGATAAAGTCTATTCTTTAAAAAGTAATAAAACAGGTTGGATAAATAGTATTGATGCTTTAAAAATAGGTGAAATATCTGCGCTTCTTGGAGCAGGAAGAACTACATTAGATGATAAAATTGATCATAGTGTTGGAATATACTTAAACAAAAAAGTTGGAGATTATGTTTTAGAAGGTGAAGAGTTATTGAAAGTTTACTATAATGAATCTGATATAAAATTAGTTCCTTTATTAAACTGTTTTGAAATAACACAGATGTTTACAAACAAAACTCCATTAATATATGAGGTGATAAAATGATTTTCTTATGCTTATTTGCAATGATTGCAGCATTTTTATTAATGCTGGTATTAAATGGAACTTTAAGAGTAATATTTGGAGTTATATTTTTATTATATGCTATATACTTTGCATATAAATTTTATAAACATAGACATAGTTTAAAAAGTTTATTTTTAAAAAGGGAAGATATTCCTTTAAATAAAAAAATAATACTAGATTCAATTAAAACTACTAACTTAGAATATGAAGAAGTTAAAATAGAAAATAGTTGTGCAAGTGTTATCATAAAAAATAAAAAAGGATTATTTGCCTATTATATGATTAATTTAGAAGGTCATTTAACTGGTAGTATGTATGACGAAGTATTAACTCTAAGAAAAGGTGAATATTCTAAAACGTTTAAAAAAGATACTTTATTATATATAGAAAACGATTTGAATAACTTGAATGTGAATAAAATAATAGTTTGTAAAAATAATTTTGTTTTTGGGGTAACTAATTTTTATTATGCTAAAGTAATAAAATTAAAAGATGTAAATATGGACTATTTAAAAACTTTAAAAAATTAATTGTCAACTTATGTCAAAAAATAGTAAATCACTTGATAAGCACATATATATAATATAAGATAAATATGAAGGGGAGTGAAAACGTGATTTATCCATCAATTGACAAATTATTAAATAAAATTGGATCTAAATATCTATTAGTAAATGTAGTAGCAAAAAGATCTAAACAAATGCAAAACACAAATCATTATCAATTAAGAGAAGAAGAGTATAATGCGAAAAAAAATATTGGTAAAGCTTTAGAAGAAGTGGCAAAAGACTTGGTACACATTGATTAGTATCAAGTTTTTTATTTACAAACAAATGTTTGTGTGTTATAATTTTTTTAGGTGATACTCATGAATATAGAGAAAATAACTAAAATGAAAAATGGTAAATATAAATTAGTATTTGATAATCAAGAAAAATTAGTAGTACATGATGATGTTATATTAAAAAATAATTTACTATTTAATAAAAAAGTAGATGATGATACTTTTGAAAAAATAAATTTAGATAATAGTTATTATTTAATTTATAATAAATGTATTAAATTAATATCTACAAAAATAAGAAGTAAAGTGGAAATAGAACAATATTTAAATAAATTCGAGTTAGAATATAAGACAAAAGAAAAAATTATAAAAGATTTAAAACATAATAAATTTATCAATGATTTAAATTTTGCAAAAGCGTTTATATCAGATAAAATACATTTATCAAATGACGGACCCAACAAAATAAAAAAATCTTTATTAGAACATAAAATAGAAGAAGATATAATTAATGAATTATTAAATAATATAGATCAGGAAACTATTAATTTAAAAATAGAAAAATTAATAAATAAAAAAATTAAAAATACTAAACATTCTGAATATATTGTTAAACAAAAAATAAAGTCAGAATTATTCAATTTAGGCTATGACCAATATATAGTAAATGAATATTTGAATAATATTAGTATTAGTTCGTCTGCATTAGAAAAAAATTATGATAGTTATTATAAAAAACTTAGTAAAAAATATAGTGATAAAGAATTAGTTTCTAAAATTAAAACAAAATTATATCAAAAAGGATTTAAAAGAGAAGAAATTGATAATATGGTACAAAAAAAGATGGAATATTAATCCATCTTTTATATTACTCAATATTAGAAATTATTGAATCATAGTTATTATTTAAAACTGAATCATAAATTTCAAAACCATAAGATTTTCTAATTTCATCCCAAGTTTTTTCATAAATTGAAGTTTCACTCATTTTTTCTTCAACTATTAAATCCATAACTTCATTTTTAATATCTTCTAAAGCAGGTTTTTCTTCATGACTATCTTTTATAATAATGTGATAACCAAATTCAGATTTTACTGCTGTAGTAGTGTATTCACCAATTTCTAAAGCTAATGATGCGTCCCAGAATTCTGTAACCATATCACCTTTAGTAAAGTCTGCAATAACTCCACCAGTTTCTTTAGAACCAGTATCATCAGAGTTTACTTTAGCTAATTCTGAGAAGTCAGCACCTTCATTTAATTGTGCAATTAAATTATTTGCTTCAGTTAAAGCATTAGCTTCTGCTGTTGCAATTTGTTCTGTAGTCATATCATCAGTAACCTCTGGTGCAATTAAAATATGTCTAACAGATAAATCACCATAAACTTCATCGTTATAATAATCATTTATCTCATCATCACTTAAATTTTCTTTTAAGAATTTTTCAACAGTTAATGTTTTTAAATAATCGTTTTTAACATATTCAACATAATCATCTTCAGAAGCAAAACCACTATCGATTAATGCTTGAGCGAAATCTTGTCCTGATTGTTCATAACTAAATTTAATTGATTCTAAATTATTTAAAGCATATTGTTGTGCTTCTGTTTGATCTTCAATTTCTATATTTGAAATTTCTGAATCAATCATATCGATTAAAACGCTAATACCAATATTTCCTTTTAATTCTTCATATAATTGTTCTGCTGTAACGTCTACACCTTCTATTTTAGCTACAACTTCTTTTCCATCTTCTAATTTTGGAATTTCTTGACATCCTGTAAGTAATAAAGTACAAGACGCTAATACTAATAATAAATATTTCTTTTTCATAATTTTCTCCTTCTTAGTGTTACAAGTAATATCTTATCAAAAATATAAAAAAAATACAATAAATATGCCAAACTATTCACATAAATTTCATTTTTCCATAGAATAATGTGAAAGATAAAAAAAGGAGGAATGGTTTTATGAATAACACAGGAGTATCAGGAGCTGCAATCGTTTTAGTATTATTTATTCTTTTAATCATCATACTTGGGGCATACGTTTAGGCCTTAAAGATTGGAGGTATATATTATGTGTCCAGAAAAACACGAAAATAATATAGGGTATGTAATATTAATAGTATTATATATCTTGCTTGCCATAATACTTGGCGCAGCATTTTGCTAAAAGAGAAGAATATTCTCTTTTTTTGTCAAAAGGTGTAAAAGAAGACAAAAAGTATTTACAAAGTATAATAAAAAGAGTAAAATAGTGGTTGATAGTGGTAATTTGTGGAGATAAGTGGGTGATTATATGTTAATGGGAGAATATCATCATACAATTGATGACAAAGGAAGATTAACAATTCCATCAAAGATTCGTTTATCTTTAGGAGAAGAAGCAGTACTTACTAGAGGGTTAGATAATTGCTTGTTTGTATATCCAAAAGATGAGTTTAAGAATATTATTGAGAAATATAAGCAACTTCCAAATACGAAAGATGCTAGAAATTTCATGCGCTTCTTTTTATCAGGAGCAGCTGAAATAACATTTGATAAACAAGGAAGAATAAATATATCCAATCCATTAATTACTTATGCAGGATTAAAAAAAGACTGTATTATCATCGGTGTAAATGATCATTTAGAAATATGGGATCAATTAAGCTGGCAAGAATTTATTAAATCAAATGAAGATAGTATATCAGATATCACTGATAAATTGTTTGAAAATTATATTTAGGGTGATGTTATGCATATAAGTGTATTATTAGAAGAATCAATAAAATATTTAAATTTAAAAGAAAATAGCACTATAGTAGATTGTACTTTAGGATATGCTGGTCATAGTAGTCATATATTAAAGGAAATTAAAAAGGGGTTTTTATTCGCCTTTGACCAAGATATCAATGCAATCAATCACAGTACTAAAGTTTTAGAAAATATTGGAAGTAATTTTGAAATAATAAAATCTAACTTTGTTTTTCTAAAAGAAGAATTAAATAATAGAAATATTGAAAAAGTAAATGGCATTTTATTTGATTTAGGAGTATCGAGTCCACAACTTGATCAAGGAGATAGAGGATTTAGCTTCCATCAAGATGCAAAATTAGATATGAGAATGAATCAAGATGCGACATTATCTGCGTATGAAGTAGTTAATAATTATACTTATAATGAATTAGTAAATATTTTTTATAAATATGGAGAAGAAAAATATTCAACAAGTATTGCAAGAAATATTGAAAAACAAAGAGCAATAAAACCAATTGAAACAACTTTAGAATTAGTAGAAATTATAAAGGTTTCTGTACCAGAAAAATATAGAAGAGAAAAACATCCAGCAAGAAAAATATTTCAAGCGATTAGAATAGAAGTAAATGATGAATTAAATGTATGTGAAAGTGCTATGAAGCAAGCCTTAGATATGCTTGATATAAATGGTAGACTATGCGTAATAACATTCCATTCATTAGAAGATAAAATAGTTAAAAGAATGTTTAATGAAGTTAGTAGTGTAGATAAGACACTTTCTAAACTGCCGGTAATACCAGAAGAGTATTTACCAAAGTTTAAAGTAGTGGCAAATATATCTCCAAGCGATACAGAATTAGACGAAAACAATAGAGCTAGAAGTTCTAGATTAAGGGTTATTGAAAGAATAAGATAAAAAGAGGGTATCATATGAAAATTAAAGACAATAAAATCAAATTATCAAGAATAGAAAAAAAATTGTATAGTTGTGCATTTTTTAGTGTGTTGTGCTCTATAGTTTTACAAATATTTTTTGGAGCAAATGTCGGTAATTTAAGTTTGACTGTCGAAAAATTAAAATATGAAATAACTACTCAAGAAAAAGAAAATGAAAGTTTAGTTATGAAAGTAAATGAAATAACAGCATTTTCTAACGTAAAAGAGGTTGTAAAAGATTTAGGTTTATCTTATAATAGTGATAGTATAATAAATATTGCTAAGTAGAGGTGAAAAAATGAAAAGAAATAAGAAGAAGACTTTTAACTTTCAAAATATGGTCTTTGCTGTATTTCTTTTTTGTTTTGCAATTTTATTTTTAATGATGTCTTATCTATCGTTGTCACCTAGTGTTTATGGAATAAATATGGATGAATTTGCAGCTAATAGAAACACATATAAAACAGAATTAGAAGCTTCAAGAGGAACAATATATGATTCTGAAAATAATATATTAGCTCAAAATATGAGTTCGTATACAGTAATAGCATATTTATCAGACACAAGAACAGGATCTTCATCAACTCCTAAACATGTTATTGATAAAGAAGGTACTGCAAAAGCATTAGCTCCAATTATAAATATGAGTGAAGAAGATATATTGGCTTTATTAAATAGAGAAGTATACCAAGTAGAGTTAGGTCCTGGTGGAAGAGGAATTTCGGAATTAGTAAAAGCTGAAATAGAAGCCTTAAATTTACCAGGAATTGATTTTATTGAAAGCTATATAAGAAAATATCCAAATGGAGATTTTGCTTCATATATAATCGGTTATGCCAAAACAGATGATGAAGATGAAATAACTGGAGAACTTGGAATAGAATCAATTTATGATGATTTATTAAAAGGGACCGATGGTTATTTAGAATATCAGCGTGATAGATTTGGATATAAAATACCTGATACGGATGAAACTAGAGTTGAAGCAGTAGATGGAGCCGATATTTATTTAACAATTGATGCAAATATTCAAAGGTTTTTAGAAACAACAGTAAAAGAAACAGCAGAAACTTCGGCATCAGAGTGGATGCAAATAGCTGTTATGGATGCAAAAACAGGAGAAATTTTAGGATCTTCTACATCTCCATCATTTGATCCAAATATAAGAGATATAACAAATTATGAAAATCCATTAATTTCATTTGTTTATGAACCAGGTTCTGTTATGAAAACATATACTTATATGTGTGCAATTGAAGCCGGAGTTTATGATGGTTCTTACACATTTTTATCTGGGTCAATAGATATTTATGATGATACTATAAGTGACTGGAATGGAAAAGGATTTGGAACTATAACTTTAGATAAGGGTTTTGAATATTCATCCAATGTAGCAATTGCTAAAATAATGGATGAAATGTTATCAAAAGAACAATTAAGAGAGTGTTTAGAAGATTATGGATTCGGTGAACAAACTGGAATAGATTTACCTAGAGAATTAAGCGGAGTAATTAATTTTACTTATCCTATAGAAGTAGCAGCAGCAGGATACGGTCAAGGTATAACAACAACTGCCATACAGCAAATGCAAGCCTTAACTATTTTAGCAAATGATGGTCATATGATAACACCTTCTGTTGTAGATAAAATAGTAGATCCAAATACAGGAGAAATTATATTTCAAAATGAAATTGAAATATCGGAAAAATTAGTCAAAGATAGTACAGTGGCACAAGTAAATCAATTACTATATAATACAGTTAATAATACAGATTCATGGACAACAGGTAAATATTATGCAATTGATGGATATGACATTATAGGTAAAACTGGAACAGCACAAATATTTGATCCTAGCACTGGTAAATATATGTCTGGTGCAAATGATCATATATATTCATTTGCTGGTATGTTTCCAGCAGAAGATCCTGAAATCATTATATACGCAGCAATGAAAAGACCTGCAAATGGAGCATCTTCTTTATCTCCTGCAGTAAAAGAAGTAATAGAAAATATAGCTACATATACAAATATGTATAAAGAACAAACAGAAGCAGAAGCACTACCTATTGTAACGTTAGAAAGCTATACATCAAAAAGTATGTTAGAAGTTAAAACAGTTTTAGAAAACAATGGTATTAATGTGACAGTAATTGGAGATGGTGATAAAATAATAGATCAATATCCAACTGTGAATACGCAAGTTTTAAAAGGTGATAGAGTAATATTAATAACTAATGGGCAAACTATTTCAATGCCTAATATAGTAGGATGGTCTAAAAATGATGCAACGACACTTTTAGACATGTTGAAATTAGACTATACTATAGATGGATTTGGATATGTCGAATCACAAAGCATATTACCAAATACCTTAATAGTTGAAAATATGAAAGTAACTGTTACCTTAAAAGATAAATATGGAATAAATTAAAGTATCAAAAGATACTTTTTTTTGTCAATTTTTCTAAACTATTGCATAAATTAAATTGAGGAGTGATTATATGGCATATAGAGAAATTGTAACTAAAGCAATAGTCGGTAAGGGGAAAAAAATACTTAAAAATTCTTATAATATCGCTTGTGAACAAACACCTACAACTGTGTTAGGATGTTGGGTAATAAATCATAAGTTCAAAGGATATAAAAGTGGAGAAAAAATAGGTGTTGATGGTTCTTTTGATGTAAATATATGGTATTCGTATGACCTTGATTCTAAAACAACAGTTATAAATAAAAAAATAGATTATAATGATTTATTTAATGTAAAAATAAAAGAAGAAGCAGATTTAAGTTCTGATACAGATGTAATAGTAAGAACTTTAAAACAGCCAGTATGTTCAAAAGTTGAAATATTTAATAATACAATAAACTTTGATGTAGAAAAAGAATTAGGTGTAGAAATAGTAGGAGAAACAAAGGTTAAAATAGCAGTTGAAGACGATGAAGAACCATGGGATTCTTTAGAAGATGATGTTACTGAAGATATTTTAAATGAAATAGATAAAGTAAAAGATAATTTTATAGATTAGTGTCAACAAAAAAAGGTTGACACTTTCTTTTTAGTATGATAAAATTATTCAAGAAACGGAGGAGTTATCATGGCAGTTAAATTAAGATTAAAAAGAATGGGAGCTAAGAAAAAACCTTTCTACAGAGTTGTAGCAGCAGATTCTAAAAGCCCAAGAGATGGAAGATTTATTGAAGTAGTTGGAACTTATAATCCAGTTGTTGAACCTTTTGAAGTTAAATTCGATGAAGAAAAAACTTTAAAATGGTTATCAAACGGAGCTCAACCAACTGATACAGTTAGAGCTTTATTAAGCAAAGCTGGTATTTTAGAAAAATTCCACAATCAAAGAATGACAAAAAAGAAATAAGAAATTAAGAGGAATTTATGGAAAATTTAGTAAACTTAACAGAACTTTTAGTTAAAAATTTAGTAAAAGAACCTGATATGATCACAGTAAAACAATTTTTATCTGAAGATGATTTTATTGTAATACAAGTATTAGTAAGTAATGCTGATATGGGAGCTGTAATAGGAAAAGGTGGAAATGTAGCTAATTCAATTAGAACAATTGTCCAAGCCGCTAGTTTTCATAACAATTTACAAAAAGTAAAAATTAATTTTGATTCATTTTAAAGAAGTAGAAATACTTCTTTTTTCTTGTATAAAAATCCTATATATAATATAATAGATATAGTGAGGTAAGTATATGGAAAATAACAATTTAAAAATACCTAATCACGTTGCAATCATTATGGATGGTAATGGAAGATGGGCCAAAAATAAAGGAATGTCTAGAAGTATGGGGCATAGACAAGGCGCTAACAATTTAAAAAAATTAGCACCATATATATTAAAAACAGGTTCGAAAGTTTTAAGTATCTTCGCATTTTCAACTGAAAACTTTAAGAGAAGTAAAGAAGAAGTATCATTTTTAATGACTTTAATAGGTGATTTATTTGATAAGGAAGCACAATTTATATTTGAAAATAATATTAAAGTAGTGTTTTCAGGTGTAGAAGAAAATTTACCTAAAAAAGTAATTAAAATTATGAAAACTATTGAAGATAAAACTAGTGATTTTAATGGAGGAACTTTAAATATATGTCTAAATTATGGAGGACAATTAGAAATATTAGATGCTGCTAAAAAAATAGCAAAAGAAGCAATTGATAAAAAAATAAATATAGACAATTTAACTATAGAAGATATGGATAATTATTTATATAAAAATTTACCACCAATAGATTTTTTAATAAGAACAAGTGGCGAAAATAGAGTAAGTAACTTTATGTTATGGCAACTAGCGTATGCAGAATTTTACTTTCCAGAAAAACATTTCCCTGAATTTTCAGAAGAGGATTATTTAAAAGCTTTAGAAGTTTATACTTCAAGAGATAGAAGATTTGGAGGTATTAATTATGAAAACAAGAATAATTAGTTCAGTACTTTTATTGCTAATAGCATTACCATTAGTTTTACTAGGCGGTTATTATTTTCAAATAGGTGTATTAGCAGTTAGTTTGTTAGCTTTAAAAGAGTTTATTGATATTAAAAAAACAAAGAAAAATTTACCGGCTTTCATAGAGGTAATATCATATTTGATTTTATGCATTATTTTATTTAGCACACACAATAGTAGTTTAGAATTCTTTTCACTTGATTTTAGAATATTAGCAGGGTTATTTATTGCATATTTAACACCAACTGTTTTATATCAAGATAAAGAAGTATACAGTATTAATGACGCATTTTATTTAATAAGTGGAATATTATTTTTAGGAGTAACATTCTCACTTGCTGTATTAATTAGAAATGAAAGTTTAAATTTATTAATCTTTTTAATATTAACAACAACAATAACAGATACATATGCTTTAATTACAGGTGTATTAGTTGGTAAAGAAAAATTAATAGAAAAAATATCACCTAAAAAAACAATAGAAGGTTTAATAGGTGGAACATTTATGGGCGTATTTATAAGTTCATTATTTTATGTGACGATAATTAACCCAGAAATAAATTTAGTAGTCTTACTATTAATAACGTTTTTTTTAGTAGTAGTTGGACAATTAGGAGACTTAGTATTCTCATCAATTAAAAGATACTATCAGAAAAAAGATTTTTCTAATTTAATGCCAGGACATGGTGGAGTATTAGATCGATTTGATAGTTTAATATTTGTGATTTTATGTTTTGTGTTTTTTATTAATATATTATAAGGAGGAATTATGTTAACATTATTATATTTTGTCTTAATCTTAGGATTAACAATATTTATCCATGAATTAGGACATTTCATCTGGGCGAAAAAATCAGGTATATATGTATATGAATTTTCATTAGGTATGGGACCTGTTATATATTCTTTTACAAGAAAAAACGATGAAACAAAGTATGCTTTAAGACTATTTCCAATAGGTGGATTTGTCTTAATGGCAGGGGAAGAAGTAGAAGTAGATGAATCAGTACCGGTTGAAAGAAGGTTTCAATCAAAAAGATGGCTTTCTAGATTTGCAACAGTAATAGCTGGGATTATTCATAATTTTATATTAGCGATATTTTTATTTTTTATAGTTGGGCTTTTAGCAGGCACTACAACAATTAAACCCATAGTTGGTGAAATTGATGTTGAAGGTGCAGCAATTGATTCAAATTTAGAAGCAGGAGATACTATATTAAGTGTTAATAATAAAAATGTATCAACAGTTGATATTTTCTTACTTGAATATCAAGTTAATTATGGAGATACTATAATTTTAGAAGTCAAAAATACAGAAGGTGAAATTAAAAATATAGAAATTACACCTTTAGAAACAGAAGATGGATATGCCTACGGATTTCAATTAGATTCAAAAGAAGATAGTGGGATTTTTGCAGCAATTAAATTTGCTTTCGAAAAATTTTATAGTTTAGCATTACAAATATGCACAGTAGTTTTATATTTATTAACAGGGCAATTAAGTATTAATTCATTATCTGGTCCAATTGGTATATTTAATGTAGTAGGTCAAACAGCAGAAGCTGGATTCATTAATTTAGTATATTTAACTGGATATTTAAGTTTGAATGTTGGGATAGTTAATTTGCTTCCAATACCAGCATTTGATGGAGGTAGAATTTTATTTTTAATAATAGAAAAAATAAAAGGTAAACCAGTTTCGCAAAAAACAGAAAATACATTTCATACAATCGGTTTTATCTTATTAATGATTTTAATGGTTGTAATAACATTTAATGATATAGTGAGGTTCTTTTAATGGCAAAGTTAGCATTTGAGGTATTTGAATACTGTAAAAATTATGATGAAATAAAAAATACAAAAGTAGAAAAATATGATATGACAACTTCGGATTTAATTGACTATTATGAAAATTATGTATTTAAATGTAATATAAAAGAAGAAACTGAAATAGAAAAATTAAAAGAATTAGATGAAATAATGTATTGCTATATAAACGATTATAAGTTTAATGAATTTTTAAGAGAAGAACTTAGTAATATACCAGAAACAAATATGGAAATATATACAAATTTAGACTGTTATTTAATTCATTTTTATAGTAAATATAATGAAAATTATAAACAAAAAAGATCATCGTCAAGATGGCTATAGGAGGATTTATGCTTAAGGTAGATAACGTAACAAAATATTATGACACATTAAAAGCTGTAGATAAATTATCTTTTGAAGTAAAACCAGGTGAAATATTTGGACTTCTTGGGGTAAATGGTGCAGGTAAAACAACAACTTTTAGAATGATTATGGGACTTTTAGAACCAACAGAAGGTATAGTTACATTAAACGGTAAAAAAATTGATTATGATGTAACAGATACAATTGGTTTTTTAACAGAAGAAAGAAGTTTATTAACTAAATTAACTGTATTAGAACAATGTTTATTTTATGGTAATTTAAAATCAATGTCTAATAAAAAAATAGAAGAAAGATTAGACTACTTATTAGAAAAATTTGGAGTAGTTGAGTATAAAAATAAAAAAATAAAAGAATTATCAAAAGGTAATCAACAAAAAATACAGTTTATAACTGCTATTATCAATGAGCCAAAATTATTAATATTAGATGAACCATTTAGTGGGTTAGATCCATTTAATGTAGAATTATTTAAAAAAGAAATAATTGAAATGTCAGAAAAAGGTAGTATGATTATATTTTCATCACACAGAATGGAACATGTAGAACTTTTCTGTAAAAAATTAGCAGTAATGTTAAAAGGTAAAGCAGTGTTAAATGGTAATTTAGATGAAATAAAAAAACAATACCGTAAAAAAAATATATTAGTAAAAGCAGATTTAGATATCGAAAAAATAAAAAAAATTGAAGGTGTAATTTCTGTTGAAGAACAAGCTAATCAATATGAAATTAAAATTGAATCTGATGAAATTATTAATAAAGTATTTAAAGAAGTATCTAAATGTAAAAATGTATTACAATTTTTAGTAGAAGAACCTTCACTAAATGAAATATTTGTAGCAAAAGTAGGTGAAAGTTATGAAAAGTAAATTAAATTATTTAATAAGCGTTAGTTTGAAGCGTAAAACAAACACAAAGTGGTTTGTGCTAGCTAATATATTAATGGCAATAGTATTAGTTGGATTAATTAATATAGATCAAATTATTACAGCATTTGGCGGAGACTTTAGTGATTCTAAAACAATGTATGTAATAGATAACACAGATAAATCATATGACTTATTTAATGAAAACTTAAATACAGCACTACTTACTTTAAATTTAGATAATAATTATGAAGTGACATTAGTAGATATTACAGTAGATGAAGCAAAAGAATTGCTTAAAAATACAGAAGATGATATTGAAATTGATATGGTAGTAGTAATTAATAATTCAGAAGATAATATAATAGAGGCCCAAATCATTTCTAATAACACTTTAGATTTAGTTGTAAACCAAGCTATTAATATGTCTTTAAGTGCTACTAAATCAACTATAGCGTTAAGTGAAACATCTATATCACAAGAAGAATTAGATAAATTATATTCAGCTATTTTAATTGAAAATATATATTTAGATGAAGAAGCAAATGAAGAAGAAGCTACTAATGAATTAATTGGTTCAGTAGTTATTCAATTAATTGTAATTCCATTTTTCATGTTAACATTATTCTTAGTACAAATGATAGGTGCTGAAGTAAATGATGAAAAAACAACAAGAGGTATGGAAATAATCATTTCAAATGTATCTCCAAAAACACATTTCTTTGCAAAAATAGTAGCAGCAAATTTATTTGTTTTAATACAAGGTGCACTATTAGTTGCATATGGATTATTAGGATTACTAGTTAGATTCATAACAACATCTGGTTCTCTTCTAGGTGGAGCAGAACAAGATATTATGGGTATGGTTACAAGTGCTGTAAATACTGAAGTAGGGCAAATGTTAGTAACTGCAATTCCGCTTACTTTAATATTAATGATTTTAACGTTAATTTCATATTCGTTATTATCTGGTATTCTAGCAAGTATGACGACAAATATTGAAGACTTCCAACAATTACAAACGCCTATTATATTAATCTCATTAGCAGGTTATTATTTAGCAATGTTTGCAAGTTTATTTGAAGGAGCATTATTTATTAAAGTAGTATCGTTTATACCTTTAATTTCAGCGATTTTAGCTCCGTCATTATTAATGTTAGGACAGTTATCTATATTTGAATTTATTATTTCTATAGTATTAGTAATAATAACAAATTACTTATTAATTGTGTATGGATTAAGAGTATACAAAGTAGGAATTTTAAACTATTCTTCAAAAGATTTATGGAAAAAAATGTTTAAAGCATTAAAAAACAAATAAAAGACTTTAAAGTCTTTTTTTTATATGCTATAATACTTAACACAAAGGAAGTGAAAATATGGAAAAGTTCACAAAAAAAATTAGTCTTGAAAATCATACAATTAGTATAAACTATTATGGTAGAAAAATAACTAATGTTTTAGAAAGTAAAGAATCAACTTTAAATAAATTAGATAAATTATTTTCAGAAAAAAAAGATTTATCTTTGAAAAGTACTGTTGTAGCAATTAGAAGTGTTTTTAAAGAATATGAAGAATCATATTTAAAAATAGAATATAAAAAAATCAATGAAGCTTCTAAAACAGTTGTTTTTAAAGATTCAATGCTTTTAGAATATAAAACAAAAATTCAAGTAGATGATAATACTAAAACAGTATTTAATTATAGTAATAAAGAATTAGACTATAAGGTAATAAACAAAGATGAAAAAATAAATTCAAGTGATGACTTAAAAACAAATAAAATATTATCTTCTTTATTAAATGAATGTTCTGAATTACAAAAAGCTAAATTTTTATCTTATAATAATTGCTATTTAATTATGCGTTTTTATGAATTTTTTTATAATAAAAAATTTGATAAAGCAAATTCAAATTTAAAAAACGAATTAAAAGAAATGTTAATAATATTATCTAGTGAAACTATTGTAATCGATGGTAATTATGAGTTTGATGAACAAAATAACTATGAATCTAAACAACTAAATGAAGATTTATTAAGACTAAGTGAAAACTATTACTCATTTGATGATATTAGATTTATTGATATAGCAGATAGGCTAAAAGACTTAATTGAACAAAAGGGTAGAGAAACAAAAAATTATGTTTTAGAAAAAGGTTATACATTATTAGAAATGACTGAAACTGGTAAAGCAAAAATTAAAAAAGGTTAATAAAATAATTGACATAAGTATATTTATAATGTAAAATTATAGATGTACCAAATGGAGTAGTACTCAAGAGGCTGAAGAGGCGCCCCTGCTAAGGGTGTAGGTCGGGCAACCGGCGCGGAAGTTC
>CAYJEO010000015.1:0-18895 GCA_964369355.1 uncultured Muribaculaceae bacterium
ATGAGGTGCATCTGGTATAAAATTAGTAATAACTTTATTCATTTTTTCTAATTCTGCCATTAAATTAGTTTTATTTTGTAAACGTCCTGCAGTATCTATTAAAATAACATCAAAAGAATTATCGGTTGCATATTTTAATCCATCATAAATTACAGAAGAAGGATCTGTTGAGTTATTAGAAGAAACTTCTACACCTACTCTTTTTCCCCATTCAATAATTTGTTCCACAGCTCCTGCTCTAAATGTATCAGCAGCTATTAATAAAACTTTTTTACCTTCATTTTTTAAGTTATTAGCAATTTTACCAATAGTTGTAGTTTTACCTACACCATTAACTCCTACAAATAATAATACCGTAGGACTGTCACTACTATAATTTATTTTATCTGATAATATTTCATTATTAACATATATTATAAACATTTCATCTACTATAATTTCTATTAAATCATTAGAATCAATTATTTCTTCTTTTTTTACTCTTGATTTTAATTTATCAATAAATTCTATTACTGTATTTACACCAATATCTGCCATAATTAAAATTTCTTCTAATTCTTCAAAATATTCATTATTTATTTTTTTATGTTTTTTACTTAATAAATTTAATTTAGAATTAAGTTCACTTCTTGTTTTTTCTAATCCTTTATCATAGGTATTTACTTCTTTATCTTTTGTAAAGATTTTACTAAATTTGTTAAATATTCCCATAACTCACCTACATTCTATATAAATTATACACTAATACTTTCTTTTTATCTAGTGAAATAAAAAGAAAACACTAAATGTTTTCTAAATTAAAATCTTAAATCTGCATACATTTCATCAGTATATTCTACTAATATTTTATAATTACCAGCATCTTCATATTTTACTACTTCTATAAAATCTTTAAAAGTATTTGATATATCTAAACTATCTACTTTAGTTTTAAATAAATCTAAGTCTGCTGATGTAATAATTACTTGTCCTACCTCTAGCTTAGATAATAACGAATTACAATAAATAGTATTATAATCTCCATTACATTGTGAATTATCATAAAAAATATAATAACCATTAGTATCAACTGTTTGTTTTATATCATTATAAAAATCACTGTATTCTTCTATATACGTTACTATATTAGCTGTTTTATGTAATTCTTGAGCTAAGTTATAAGTAAATGATTTGTCATAATTATTTTTAATTGATGTAAACTGTGTAAACAATGTAATCAAAGCAATAATAACAAACGCTGAAGCAGCTAGCACTTCAATTAACATAAATCCTCTATTTTTCATAAATCACCTTTTATTCTTAATCTATAATAATTATAACAAATAATTAAAAATAAAACAAATAAAAAAACACCTAAGTGTTTATTTATCTCTTAATGTAGCGTTACAAATTTTTTCTACATTTTTAATTATATTTTCCATAAATGAGTTTATTTCTTCATCATTTAATGTTTTAGTTGGATCACTAAAAGTTAAAGAATATGCTAATGATTTTTCATCTATATTAACATTTTCTCCTACATATACATCAAATACTTCAATATCTGTAAGTAATCTTCCACCCGATTTTTTAATAACATCTAAAATAGTTTGAGACATTACTTCTTTTTTAACTACAAACGCTATATCTCTAGTTACTTCCGGGTATTTACTTGCTTCTTTAAATTTAATTGGTTTAATTGGTTTAATTAATTCATTTAAACTCATTTCTGCTACATAAATATTATCTTTTTTAATCTTAGGATGTATTTTTCCTACTATTCCTATTACTTTTCTATCTAATAAAATATTAGCACTAATTCCTGGATGTAAGTCTGTACAAGTAGATATTTCAAATGAATATCTATTTTTAAATCCTAAGTAATTTAATATATTTTCAACAATTCCTTTTATTAAATAAAAGTCTACTTCTTCTTTTTTATTTTGCCAAGTGTTAGTAATATAAGAACCTTTCATTAATATTGATATCTTAGAATCTTCTACAAAATCAACATCATATACTTTACTTACTTCATATAGTAATATATCTTTTACTTTTCTTGCTTTATTATAATCATATACATTTAATAAAGAAGGTATTAAAGATGTTCTTACTACAGATTTATCAATACTCATAGGATTTGGTAAAACTACAGCTTCTTTATTTTCATAATTAAATAATTTAGACATTTCTTCCGTTACCAAAGTATATGTTTTACTTTCATTTAATCCTAATGATCTTAATCTTTTAGAAATTAATTTTCTATATTTAACGTCCCCTTTATAAGTACCCGATTTGATTTTACTATTAGGTTGTGTTGATACTAAATTATGATATCCATATAGTCTACCTATTTCTTCTGCTATATCATTAACATTAGCTTCAATATCTAATCTTCTTGAAGGTATTACTACATTAAATAAATCTTCTTTTAATTCATATTCAAAATCTAATCTTTCTAATTCTTTACACATATCTTCAGTGCTAATATCAATTCCTAGCATTTTATTTACATCATCTTTTTTAAACTTAACTTGTTTTACGCTTTTATCGACTAAATCATGAGTTACTTCACCTGTTAAAACTTTAGCATCAGCATATTTTTGTAATAAATGACATGCTCTAATTATAGCAAAATCAGTATATTCATAACTTAATCCTTTACCAAAACGAATTGATGCTTCACTTCTTAAGTTTAGTTTATCTGCAGTATATCTAATACTAGTTGGTGCAAATATTGCAGCTTCTATTAAGATATTTTTAGTATCAGTGGTCACTTCAGTATGTAAACCACCCATAACTCCTGCTAAACCTATAGATTCTTTTTCATTTGCTATTACAATATCTTCTTCATTTAATGTTCTTTCTTTGTTATCTAAAGTTGTTAATAGTTCATTATTATATGCATCTCTTACTTGCATGTAAGATCCTACTTTATCAAAGTCATAAAAATGAAGCGGTTGTCCATATTCTAACATTACATAGTTAGATATATCTACAACATTATTAATTGGTCTCATACCTGCAGCTATTAATCTTTTTTTAATAAAATCTGGTGATTCTTTTATAACGACATCCTTAACTGCTCTTATTTTAAAATAAGGTGCTTTTTTAGTTTTTACTTCTAATTTAAATAAATCATTAATATTTTCTTTTATATAGTCTACATTTGATTCTGGTAATGTAACTTTTTTATTTATAATTGTTCCGACTTCATAAGCAAATCCAATATGATAGTAACAATCATTATTTCTATGTTTATGTACATCTAATTCATATAAAGTATCATCTAGCCCTAAATAAGCAATAGGATCAGTGCCTACTTGTGCATCGCTATTTAATTCACAAATACCTTTACTATATGTTTCTTCTGTTTTTTCTTCTAATCCTAGTTCATATAAAGCACAAATCATGCCATTAGATTCAACACCTCTGATTTTTGATTTTTTAATTTCAAAGTTACCTGGTAATACTGCACCTGGTAATGCTACTATTACTTTTAAACCAACTGAAACATTACTTGCTCCACATACTATTTGCTGTGTACTATTACCTACATCAACTAAACAAACATTTAATTTATCTGCTTCTTCATGTTTTTTAACTTCTAAAATTTCACCAATAGTCAAGTTTTTAATTTGATTAGTTACTACTTTTTCAACATTAATACCTGCTTTTGTTACTTTAATTGCTAATTCATTTAAATCTTCACCACTTAAATCAACATAATCTTTTACCCATTCTAAACTAATCATATTACTCACTTTCCTTTCTATCAAATGTAGTAATTTCTCTTAAATCACTAGTATAAAATGTACGAATATCATTTATTCCATATTTAAGCATTGCTAATCTTTCAGCTCCAAAACCAAAAGCAAAACCTGTCCATAAATTTGGATCGTATCCGCCATTTCTTAAAACGTTAGGATGTACTATCCCTGCTCCTGCTACTGTAATCCAACCTGTATTTTTACATAAATTACATCCACTACCACCACATTTAAAACAACTAATATCTGTTTCTACTGATGGTTCTGTAAATTGATAGTAACTAGGTCTAAAACGTGTTTGAATATTTTCTCCAAATAGTTTTTTAACAATTAAATCAATTGTTCCTTTTAAATCAGATAAACTTACCTCTTTATCTACTACTAATCCTTCAATTTGCATAAATTGATGTGAATGTGTAGCATCATCTGAATCTCTTCTATAAGTTTTACCTGGACAAATCATTCTAATTGGTTCATTTCCACCAGCTTCTAACATTGCTCTTGCTTGTACTGGTGATGTTTGACTTCTTAATAATACTTCTTCATCTTTTATATAAAAAGTATCTTGTGCATCTCTTGCAGGATGTCCTTTTGGTATGTTTAACATTTCAAAATTAAACTTATCTAATTCTATTTCTGGTCCATCCATTACATCATATCCCATAGACATTAATAATTCTTCAACATCTTCAATAATACGTTCTAAAATATTAGGAGCCCCAATTGATACTTTAGTTGATGGTAAACTAATATCTATTGATTCAGTTTGTAATTTTTCATTTAATATTGCTTCTTCTAAAGATTGTTTTTTATTATCTAATAAAGCCGTTGCTGCTTGTTTTAGCTTATTTAAATTAGCTCCAAATACTTTCTTTTCTTCTACTGGTAAAGTTGCTAAAGTACTTGTTAATTCACTTATACTTCCTTTTTTACCTAAATATTCAATTCTTAAATCGTTTAAATCATTTAATGTTTTAACATCGCTTATTTTTTCTTCTAATTGTTTTAATATATTTTCTAAATTTTCCATATTTCCTCCTATAAAAAAAACGCCCTAATAATAAGGACGTGATTACGTGGTACCACCTTAATTCGTATATATAAATATATACCTTAAATGACTAAAACGCGTCACCGTTATAACTTTTATTATAAAGCTCTTAAGATGAATTCATAAAATGTTTTAATCTATTTACACCAACCATAGACTCTCTTTTTAAAACTTAATTTTACTACTACTTCTTAGTCATCGCATTTAATACATAATGATTATATCATATTTTATTATTATTGCAAATATTATATTGTTTTTGTTTTATTTAATTGTTCTAAATTTTCAACATATTCATTTAGTTTCATTATTTCTTCTTTTGTTCCTAAATTTAATTCTTTAAAAATCATATCTTTTTCTACTATAAAAGTACTACTTTTATCTTTTGTTTTAGATATTCCTTTTATTGAAATTTGATCAACAACTAACTGTAAATTTTGATATAGATTAAAAAGTTCATTTGTTAATATATCGTTATAATCAATTTTTTTAAAATTTGGATTAGTAAATTTTTTATTATTATCACTTATACTTCCACTTAGTTCTATCAAATGATTTTCTAATTCTTTATTTTCTATATTGCTATAATTCAACCCTCTGTGTGCATCTATTCTAAATGTTTTACTTTCAAAAATCCCTGTAAGAGACGTTTGCCTTGCTACTATTGTAAATTTTGGTTCAAATTCTAATATTTTATCTATTATTGTATTTGTTCTCATTTTTTCTCCTTTGTTAAAACTTTATGTTTTTTCTTGTGTTCTTTTTTCAATTCTTCGATTGTAAGAGATTTTTCACAATAATTTTCATCAATTTCATCTAAATTCGGCATTTCATAAGCTACAAATTCCATATCTTTTACCTTATTTAAATGATCTATAGCTTCCATTTGCTCTTTTGTCATTTTTTCTATAAGTGGTATATATAATCTTCCTTCAGAATAAACTCCGCGAAGACCCGGCAAATTACCCAAATACACAGCCCCATTTACTTTTTGTACTATCTCACTTATAAAATGAGTTGGGTTTCTTTGAGGCTTTGGTTGACATTCATAATACTTAGATAAAAAATCATAGAAATAATCTAAATGAAGTATTTCATATGGAACTTCAAAAAAATAGCCTTCTTCTGAAATTATATACCCAGGTACTTTAGTTTTTATAATATCTGCTGCTTCTAATATTAACGGATTATTGTTTATTGTTTTTATTTCTACTGTCATATTTATCACCTACTACATTATATTAACTTATTATATTAAATGTTAAAAAAAGAAAGATTACATTGATCTTCCTATTTCTTTTTTAGATTCTACAACATTATTATATAGATTCATATAATAATCAGTTGGTATAGGAAATTGTTCATTAACTTTTAATAAATCTTCATTCGTTAAATTCTCATTCGAATTAAAGATTTTAAACAATTCTGGTAAAGGTGTTACATTATTATTTTTATATTTACTGCTATAATTTTGCATATTTAAAATATCATTAAGTTTCTCTTTACCTATACCTATTTTTTCCATTTCTTGATATAAATATTCTATAGGAGCATTATTAAAATATATTTGTTCAAATACTTCCTTATTAACATTACTACATATACCTAGAATGTTTACAGTTGTCATATTAGTTCTTTTATCGTACATATTAATTATCTCCTTCATAACCAACAAGGTAGTTTGCTAATAACTCAGCATACCCTTCTTTAAATCCTTCTAATAATGGATTTGTATTTTCTTCTGCTATCATGTCTAAAACATTTGTCATAAGTAAGAATTTTGCATCTTGAACTTCTTTTAGTTTTTCTTTACTTATTAATAACGTGTTAGTCTTATAATCATATTTAGTTGGTTTTGATTCTAAAAACTTGCTTACTGTTTTTACATTTAGAGTTTTTAATCTATCATTCAATTTATCCAAAGGTATATTCGGATAATTTTTTTCGAATATCGCTACTAACTCAAATAAGTTAGATTTGAAATCTTCTGTTAAGTTTTGATTTAATTGTAATGACTCTCTTATTGTGTCTAACATTCTAATCACCTGTAATAATTATAGCATAGTTTTTTTTTATTTCAACAAAAAAATGAATTTTAAACATTCATTTCTTCTTCTATAGTTTTAATAAATATTTTATTATTACCATCCATTATTTGTTCTATAACTATAGATTCAATATTATCTTTTATTATTTTGTCTAATTTTCTTGCTCCAAATTCTTCATAATTTGATAACTTAGTTATTTGATTTATTATGTTTTTATTTATTGATATTTTAATATTTCTAAGTAAATATCTTTTTTTCAAGTTGTTTAATTTTATATTAATTAATTCTTTTATATTATCTTCTGTTAATTTGTTAAACATTATTATTTCATCTATTCTATTAATAAAAGGTAAATTAAAGTAATCTTTTAATTTAGAGGACACTATATTAGTTTTACTAAAACCTATATTTATATCATTAAATCCAATATTTGAAGTCATTATAATTATTGTATTATCAAATCTAATAGTTTTTCCTTTAGAATCTTTTATACTTCCTTCATCAAATATTTGATAAAATAAATTTATTATATTAGAATGAGCTTTTTCTAATTCATCTAATATTAATACTGAATGCGGTTTTATTTTAATTTGCTCTAATATATTCTTATTATCTGAATACCCTACATATCCTGGAGGTGAACCTATTATTTTACTAATTGAATGAGCTTCTGTATATTCACTCATGTCTAATTTTATTACATTTTTATTTCCTACTAAATTAGATGCAAATGTTTTTGCTAAAGAAGTTTTTCCTACTCCACTAGGCCCACAAAACATAAAAGAGTGGCATTTATTTTCTTCTAAATAACCTAATTTTATTTTTTTCGAAATGTTAATCAATTTATTAACTGCATTTTCTTGTCCTATTACTTTTTTAGATAATTCTTTTTTTATTTTATTAATTATTTTTTTATCATCTTTTAATATTTCATATACTGGAATATTTGTTTTTAAAGCAATTACTTCTGCTATATCTTCTGCAGTTACATGGATAGTTTTTTTATCTTTTAAAAGTAATAATTGCAAATTATTTAATTTAGTAGTTAATTCTTTTTCTTCTTCTTTTAGCATTGTTGCTTTTTTAAAATTATTATCTAATAATAAATCTTGTTTTTCTTTTATAACACTTTGCAATAAATTAAATGTTTGATTATATTCTTTTAAACTTTTACTTTCTTTTAAACTAACACGTGCACATACTTCATCTAATATATCAATACTTTTATCTGGTTCATTTCTATCATAAATGTATTTTTTTGATAAACTAATTATTAGATTTATTAAATTATTCTCAACTATTACTTTATGATAAGATTCATAAATAGGTTTTAAACTAGTTAATATATCTAGTAATGTTTTATCATTTGGTTCTTCGATTAAGACTTTTTGAAATCTTCTTTCTAAAGCACTATCTTTTTCAATGAATTTTTTATATTCATCTATAGTAGTTGCTCCTATACATCTTAATTTATTTCTAGCTAATGCTGGTTTGAAAATATTTGATGCATCGATTGCGCCTTCTGCTCCACCTGCTCCTACTAAAGTATGTATTTCATCTATAAATAAAATAATATCCTCATTTTCTTCTATTTCTTTCAATACTTTTTTCATTCTCTCTTCAAATTCACCACGATATTTAGTTCCTGCTACTGTAGTTGACATATCTAAAGTAATTATTCTTTTATTTTTTAAACAATTAGGAACTTCTGAATTTACTATTAATTGAGCTAGTTGTTCTACTATTGCAGTTTTTCCAACACCTGCTTCTCCTATTAAAATAGGATTATTTTTAGTTCTTCTTGATAATATTTCAATTGCTCTTTTTACTTCATTATCTCTTCCTATTACTGGATCTAGTTTTTTTTCTAAAGCTTGTTTTGTTAAATCTGTTCCTAATTCTTCTAATAATAGTTTTTTATTGCTTTTTGATTTTTTATTTACAAGTTTAAAAGAAAAATCACTATATAATTCATCTAGATTAATATCAAGTCCTAACATGATTCTAATAGCAACACCTTCTCCTTCCTCTAATAAACTTGAAAAAAGATGATTTATTGTTACTTCTCCATCATTATTATCTTTACTGTCTATCATGGCGTTTTCAATTATTCTTTTTAATAAAGGTGTATAAATAAACCATTCACTTGACTTAGTTCCTACTCCTACTATTTTAATTATCTCTTCTTTTAATATTTTATAGTCTATTTTATATTGTTTTAATCTATTTGATACTTCATTTTTATATTTTAAAATTGCTAATAATAAATGTTCAGATCCAACATAAGGATGTCTTAAATTAAACATTTCTTCTTTTGCTTTTAATAGTACTGTTTTTGCTTCTTCACTAAATTTTCCTAACATAATATCATCTCCTATATATATTCTATGATTGTTATGGATAATATTTTGTCATTTTAAACACCAAATAAAAAAAAGATTAATATTTTAATCTTTTAATTTCCTAAATATGTAATTTTAGCATATCCATTTCCTGAGTGCCCTGTTTGTATATCACCATTTGGACTTTTCATAGTTTCGTTCCCTGCGGCTGCTACAATACTGGTAAATACTTTACCACTATAATGGTTGGTTTGACCAGTGTGGATTATATTAGTCGAAGTTGAACTAGCAGAAATAGCATTCATACCTGACATTCCTGATATAAACGATGAACCTCCACCGCCTCCACCAGAAGTACAAGTGGAACCACCACCACCATAGTAGCCTCCTCCACCTGCACAACCACCGTTACCAACACCAAAGCGTGATAAGGCATATGGTGCATTAGTTTCAAGATTACCTGGGGCTGTTTGTGTTGCTCCTTGGCCACCAGAAGGTGTTCCTATTCCTGTTAATATTCCACCATGACTGTAAGCAGTTCCATTATTTAACCCGCCTGCTCCTGCTCCTGCTGCTACCATTATTCTTGATTTTAAGGAGTCAAAATCATACCAATCTCCTGAAACTAATCTAAAATCAGTTGCTCCTCCACCAGCTGCTCCGCCATAGTCACCGGTTCCACCATTAAAAGATGTACCATTCGTAGTACCATTATTTCCTTCGCCAACATAAATGTAGATAACATCACCTTTTGTTAATTCTAGATTTCCACTAGTATATGCGCCTTTACCATTGGATGATACTGCACTAGCTCCCCACGCTTCAAATTTGTGGTTTCCAGATTCCTCTGCAGTAAATGTTTGATAATTTCCAGTGTAATCAAATTCATAAACTATTTCGTTTGGGGTTACAGTTTCTTTATAATATGTAATTTTAGCATATCCATCTCCTGAGTGACCTATTTCTGATGCATATGTTCCACCATTAGGATTTGGCATATTTACTAAATTTCCTTTTTCTTTAGTCCAGTTATATCCAGCACCATCAATCATTGTTGTATTACTAAAAGTTAAGTTAGAATAATGTATTGAACAATCATTATCTGGAGTTCCTGTTGTACACCCTGATTTAGGAGTTTGATTAGATGCTGATGAAATTGCTACGGCTCCTGTATGTCCTGATATATATGAAGAGCCACTACCTCCTCCGAAGAAAGATGTGATGCCTCCATAATAACCTCCAGCTCCAGCAGTTGCACCTGTGTTGCCTACACCAAATAATGATGTTTTATTACCTTCGTTATTATAATTAGAAATACCACCACTTGTTTGAGTCGGTGTTGTCATTGCTGCATTATATATAGTATTTGAACCTGATATTATAGGATTGTACCCAATTAATCCTCCGCCATCAGCAGAATTAGTAGTTTCTGCTATAACATCTCCATTATCTAATTTTGCGTATAATGATCCACCTCCACCTGCTGAGGTCATAATTCTAGAGTTTAATGAAGTAGCATTATTCCAATCACCTGATACTAATCTAAAATCTGTTGCACCTCCACCTGCACTACCTATTTGTATAGCGGTTGTACTTTGAGTCCATCTTCTATTCATACCATTATTACCATTAAATGTTCCTCTTAGCGGAGTAGTTGACGCATAAAGAATACTATCTGCATATCCTTTTTCACCTACATAAATATAAATAATATCGCCTTTTTCTAATGTTACAAAACCACTTGTATAAGAACCTGTTCCACCTTCTATATTATTAGCGCTCCCACCGGATGCTCCCCATGCTTCAAATTTATAAAGTCCGGATTCCTCTGCAGTAAATGTTTGATAATTTCCAGTATAATCAAATTCATAAACTATTTCCACAATATCTGGTTCTTCTGGGGCAATATAACCTTCACATTCTGAAGTTATTTCAATATCAAAATTAGGTTTTGGACTTTCTCCATAACTAACATTAACTTTAACAAAATTAGATAATGCTATTTCTTCATTATTAGAGTCCATTATAGGAACTTGTAATAATTTAGAATCAACTAAAGATTGTAATGTAATACAATATATATCTTTGTCTTTATATTCAAAGTCATTTGATCTAATATCCATATATTGTTCTGTTGCAACACTGATTAATTCTTTAGTTAATTTATCTACTTCAATTCTTTGAGAATTAATTTGATTCATAATGTTTGGAAGTATTAATAAAGCAAGTAACCCTACTATTACAATTACTGCTAATAACTCAACTAATGTAAAACCTTTTTTCATATTATCACCCTTATTTTAGTTTCCTATTCTCCTTAATTATAGCATAAAAAAAAGATATTACATACCTTTTTTATCTTTGTATAAAAGTATAGCTTCTTCATACTCTTCATCATTTATTCCAGCAATCATTTCTCTATCATCTACTAAAATAATTTTTCTTGGGAAAAACACTGTATAATCTTCTTTTGAAGCAAAATAAATATATTTTTGACTACCTTGTATTTTATCTAAGATTATATATTCTTTTCCATCTTCTAATACTATTACTTCAACTTCTACCATTATAATGCCCTTCTTCCCATTTCTACCTCTGCTTTGTTTTGCAAATTTTCATAAAATTCAGTAAAATTTGTAAAGCCATTAGTATCTAGATAATCTTGTATATCTACGTACATAAAAGTAGGATCTAAATTTCTTATTTCTGCTATTAATTCGTTTTGATTTTTTAATTTATCAGCATCGTTTAATCCTGATGATCCGCGTATTTCAAATATTGCATTAGCAAAAGCTAAATCAAAATTATCACTGTTTATTATATTTTGTGCTACTTCATCTAATTCATAATAAAAATCTTCTTTATTATTTGTTCTTACAGTTTCTTCATTAGAAATCATATGTCCATAATTATCATTTAAATAATCATTTATTTCAAAAGTTCTAACTACATCATTTATTGCAGCTTTAATACCAATAGTTACAGCTAGGGCCATAATAGTAGTCATTACAACTTTCGGTATATTTAATTTATACTTTTTTTTATATTCTACTGTTTTAGTTGTTTTGGCCATATTTTTATTTTTATTATTTATTTTTCTTTTTCTTTCCATTTCCTCTTGTTGTTTTTTTGAAATTTGTCCACCATTTTGTTGGAATTGTCTTTCTATGCTTCTAGTTACTAATTCATCATATTCATTCATATTATCACCTATATTAATATTAATATAATAATTACTTATAGTCAAGTTTTATTAAAAAAAAGACATTTTATTGTCTTTGTTTTTTCTTTAAAAATCTATTTAAAAAGTTTTTTCCAAGTACTGAATCAACTACACCACTTTTATAAATACACACTAAGTATATAATTGCTCCAATTGATGCATATAAAATTATTTCTAAAATTGAATTTAATCTAGTAACACTACTAATTGGTATAAATAATGAAATAATCATTAAAGATAAAACCATTATACCTGTTGACAATATTATTTTAGATACATTTACAACTGAAGAACTATAATTAATTTTGTATTTTTTATTTAATACATATAATGCTAATAAAATTGCTAATATATGTGGAATTAAAGAAGATAGCACTGGACCAAAATATCCACCAATTCCTATATTATGACATAAATGTATTAAAGGAATTGATAATACTAACTTACCTACAAAAGATACAAATAAAGTTAATAAAGTTAACTTAGTATCATTAACTGACTGTAAAATATTAATTAAAATAGACATTAATGAAAATGTTAATGCTTGCCATATATACATACTAAATATATCGATACTTAAAGCATCATATCCATAAAAGATAATCCATACAGGTTGATTTAAGAAAAATAAACCAACTGTCATAGGTAATGCTACTAACAAAATAGCAGTAATTGCTAAATTTATTTTTTTATTTAATTCTTTTTTATCTTTTTTGACGTATAAAGCTGTAATATTAGGAATTAAACTAACACTTAAACCTGTTGCCATAGAAATGACTATCATAGTTAATTTAGTAGCCCAAGTACAAACAACTCCATAAGTAGTTTCAGCTGCTATAGCATCATATCCTAAATCAGATAAAGTTCTAACAATAGTAAATACATCAACCATTGAATAAGCTGAATTTACTAAATCAATTACTATAAAAGGAATGGCATAGAAAACTATTTTTCTAATTAACATTTTATTAGTAATATTTTTTTCTTCTTCTTTTTGTATTTCATTTTGTTTTAATTCAAGTTTATTTTTATTTATTTTTTTTACAAGATAAAAATAACTCACAATTGCTCCTACAGTAGCTGCTGCAACAGATATTCCTACTGCTGTTTTAATAGATAAATTAAATATATTTAAAGTTAAATAAGTACCTATTAATATGACTGCAACACGAACTAGTTGTTCGATTATATTTGCCATAGAAGGAACAGTCATCATTTTATGACCTTGTAAATAACCTTTAGTAACACTATATGTCGGAACTATTAATAAGGCTGAAGATATTACTCTAATAACAAAAGTTACATCCGCTACAGTATTACCACCTTCTAAATCCCCTATTATTAGTTTTGCAATTGGTTCTGCAAATATTAATAAACCTATAAAGGCCAAAAGACCAAAGCCAACAATTATTTTTTTACCAATTTTAAATACTCTTTCCTTAGTATGATAGTACCCTAATGTTAAATATTCACTTGTAATTTTAGACATTGCAACAGGAATACCAACTATAGATAAATTTAAAAATATAGCATATATAGAATAAGCATATCCATATAAAGTTCCACCTTGTACACCTAACATAGCATAAAAAGGAATAACGTATACTAAACCAATTATTCTACAAATAATAATACCAATTGTTGCTATCATTGCACCTTCTATAAAACTACTTTTTTTCATCCTACACCTATTTTCTATATATAATCATAGCAGAAAATGAATAAACTTGATCTTCTGTAAAATCAGACAATGCTACTTGATATTTAATATCAATAACATCTGTTTCTAAAGAACTCAAAAATTTATTCATTTCTTCTTCTAAATCTAATTCATGATTTGCATCTATTATTTTAACTTTCATATAATCACCTATTTATATAATAATAAATAAGTCATATATATTTTGTCGATTAACAACTACCTAATGAACAATTCATAGTTCTAGTTGTATAAGTTACTCTTAATCCTGGGAAATTTACTTTAGTAATTGGATTTAAATTATTAGCATAATATGAACTACTCCAGAAAGAGTAATCTATACCTGCCCATCCTGTCATTAATTCTAAATGTAAATGCGCTCCAGTAGAGTCTCCTGTATTACCATTATATCCTATTACAGTATCTTTAGTAACTGTTTGTCCTTCTACTACATTAAAGCCATTTAAATGGAAATATGCTGAAGTATAATTAACTCCATTTACTGTATGGTGAATATAAATTGTATTACCAGTACCAGGCCAACGTGTAGTTACTAGCGCTACTTTACCTGATGCAATAGCATAAATGTTTGCCCCTATTGGGTTCCCTGCAACGTCTACCCCATAATGATAATCGTTTACTAACTTACCATTTAAGTAAAAACTTCTCCATCCATATGATGATGATATATAACCATATGATGTTGGTCTCCAAAACGATGTATCTGATGGTAATTGTCTTGTTCTAGCATAACACTGATCAATTGTTTCATCTTCATAACATCCATCTTTGATTAATCCATTAATTAATTCTTCACTTGCTTCTATACCACTTTCAATAGATCCAGATTCAGCATTTAAGACAACTTGTTGACTACGTAATTTAGCTAATTCATTTTCTAATTCTACTTTTTTATTAGCAAGTTCAATTTCTTTTGCTTTAATTTCTTCTTCTTTTTGTTTATTTGTTTCTATCATTGCATTAAACTCTACTATTAATAAATCATTATAAGCTGTTAATTGCTCTGTTACAGCCGTTCTATAAATTAAATCAGTAAAGCTTTGTGCATTAAAAATATATTCTAAATAAGCTGATTCTCCATTTGTAACTTGTAAAAAATTTAAGATATTTTTAATTTCTTCTTCTTTAGCTTCAATTTCTACTTCTAAGGCTGCTATTTCGCTATTTAGTACAATAATTGCATTTTGTCCTGCCACTATATCTGCTTCAATAACTCCTACATTAGAAGTAATTGTAGCAATTTCTGCTTCTGTTAATTGCTGTTGTTGTTGGTTTTCAATTAATTCTTGTTTTTGTTTTTCTAAATCTGCTCTAATAGACGCTATTGTTCTATTATCAGCAGCATTAACTTCTTCTACATAAAACATAGGTATTAATAATACAACTACATATATGATATTAATGATTTTTTTAACTATTTCTTTCATTAACTTCCCTCTAATCTTTTAATTCTTTTCTTATTTTTTTATAATCAGGACAATATTTATTTACAACATTCCAAAAGTACGCAGAATGATCAAAATAAACAAAGTGTGCTAATTCATGAATAATAACATAATCTAATTTTTCAATTGAATAATTAATTAATCTTTTGTTTAAAGTAATAGAATTATCTTTTCTATTACATACACCCCATCTTGTTTTCATATCTCTTATTTTTAATTTAGGATAAACAATATTTTCTTTAAACTTAGGATATATTAAATCTAATCTTTTTTGATATAACTTAATTATTTCTTTTTTTAACCATTTTTCTAAATGCTCCATACTTGATACATATAACTTATCACCAGCTATTTCTATATCTTTTAAAGTATGCACTATGATTATATCATATTTTTTACCAAAAAGATAAAATTGAGATTCTTTTTCTATTTGTTTCTTTTTCTTTACAACCATTTTTTCAATATCTAATATATTTTCTTCTAACATTTTCATAATTTGTTTTTCACTTGTAAAATAAGAAGTTGATACAGTAATACTTAAATCATCTTTAACTCTTATATACGTATTGGTATTATTTTTTTTAATTATATTAACTTCATGGCTGCAATTATTAATAATAAGTTTCATACATCACCTTTATTCTTCTTAATTTTAACATAAATTTAAACAAAAAAAAAGAGCTTATGCTCTTATAAGAATATTGCTATTACTATGAATACTAAAGCTAATATACCAAAAATAGCTAATACAAGTTTCCAAATAAAGTTAAACCATTCTTTATATGAAATTTCTAAATAACTTAAACCTGCTACTAAGAAAATACTTGTTGGTGCAATTAACATAACAAGTCCATGTAATGTTTGTAATACTATACTCATTAATGAATATACAGCAGTATCTGTTACTAAACCTTGGAAAGGAATAGCTGTGTTATATACTGCATATTGGAAATCATTATAAAATACACCACTTAAAATAGACATTAATGATGATGATGCTAAATTAAATCCATCTGTTAAATTTAAAACAAAATCTGTCATTGTTGCATAAATAGTTGCTCCTGTTGAACTTGCTGCTAATGCTACAAATATTACATTTGCTAACATCACCATGAAAGCAACTGGTAACATAGTTTTAACACCTGATAAGAAAGATTCAAAAGCATCTTTTAATTTAATGTTATATAAATATGTAATAACAATTGGTACGATCATTAATGCATAAGTAATTTCATAAGTAGTCCATTGTCCTAAAGGAACAACGTTTCCTAATAAATTAGCAAATAATGGATAATCTAAAACTTTTAATTCTGTAATACTTTCAAGCATTTCATCGAATAATTCAATACCAAAAGTTCCATACCAATCAAAAGTTCCAACTAATGCAAATATTATAACTAAAACAGCTGTTATAATTAATGGTAATGTATTTACACCCTTACCTTTTTTAACTACATATAAAGGAATTTGTTCTTTATCTTCTTTTGTTAATTTATCAACTTTATGAGTTTTACTTACAAATAAAGCTAAAACTGTTGCAACAATTGCTAATAAAATAATTCTTGTAACAATTTGATCTAATGGATCTAATCCAAAGTATCCATTAACATAATTTGTAACTGTAGCTCCATAAGTAGATGCTAGTCTACCTACTAATAAACCACCTACTGTTGCAGTAAAAGTTGATATTTTATCAAATTTTAATAATCTTAATACTGCTACAAAAAATGGAACTAATGCAAATAATACATAAGCTGAACCAGTAAGTGATGATACTACTGTAAAAAACACTGTAGTAGCAATTAAAAATGTTTTTGGATTTGCTTTAAACTTTTTAACTACTCCTTCAACTACTGAAGAATAAGCTTCTGTTGCATTTAAAACTCCATATGTTCCACCTATTACTAAAAATGCTAGTCCAATTATAGCTAATTGACTAAATGCTAACATAGGTACTTGTATTAGATCTGCTAGACCTAATGGTAAAGTTTGTTCTGCTGATTGAAATACTCCACTAGTATAACTTCCTGCTGGTATAAACCAAGTAAGTAATACTAATACAATAAAACAAATAGCAATTGGTTTAATTAAATTGTATTTTTTCATATTCTACCTCCATTATAATTATAGCAAAATAAAAAGAAATTACAAATAAAAACTTATTTTTTCACAATAATTACACATTTATTTTTACTTTTTAATTAATTTTGTTATAATGTTTAGATGTGAGGTGATTATATGTCTAATTTTTTATATAGTAATACAAATAAAAGATATCATACTCTAGACTATTTTTATAAAAATAAATTCAATTCAAAAGTATTTAAAGTAAGTTTAAATGCCGGTTTTACCTGTCCTAATAAAGATGGCAAAAAAGGATTAGGAGGATGTATTTTTTGTTCTAAATTAGGTAGTGGTGATTATGCTGGTAATAGATGTGAAGATTTATTAACTCAATTTGAAAACATTAAAAATATAATGATTAAAAAATGGCCTAAAGCTTTTTATATTGGATATTTTCAAGCCGATACAAATACATATGCGCCTGTAGAAAAATTAAAAGAAAAATTCGAACCAATTTTAAAAATTGACAATGTTATTGGTTTAAACATTGCAACTCGTCCTGATGCTATAACTGATGAATGCCTAGACTACTTAACTGATTTAAATAAAAGAACATATTTAACTATAGAACTAGGTTTGCAAACTATACATGAAAAAACTACTGATTTTATTAATAGAGGTCATGATTTATTATGTTTTGATGAAATGGTTTATAAATTAAAAGAAAGAAATATAAACGTAATAGTACATATTATAAATGGACTTCCATATGAAACTAAAGAAATGATGATAGAAACTGTAAAACATGTAAACAACTTACCCATTGATGGTATAAAAATACACATGTTATGTGTATTAAAAAACACTAAATTAGAAGATTATTATTCTTCAAATCCTTTTCATATATTAACAAAAGAAGAATATATTGATATAGTGTGTGAACAACTACAATATTTAAGAGAAGAAATAGTAATTAATAGAATTACTGCCGATCCTAAAGTAGAGGATTTAATTACTCCAGATTGGTTAATTAAGAAATTTTGTGTATTAAACGATATAGACAAAGAAATGAAAAAAAGAGATATTTATCAAGGTGATAAAGTAAAAAAAAGCACGATTTAATTAATCGTGTTTTTATAATATTCAAATATACTTTTACCATTCAAAGCCATTATTTTGTGAGTTATTATTATTATTAATAGTTGGTTGCACTGTTGGCTGTGTCGGTTGTTGCATTGTTGGTTGTACTGTTG
>CAYJEO010000016.1:0-16852 GCA_964369355.1 uncultured Muribaculaceae bacterium
TAGTTATATGTAGAACCATATCTTGTATTTTGTCCGCTACTTGTATCCCAATAACTATAATTAACTACAACACTACCTGGACTACATGTATATGTAATACCATTACAAGTTTGTGAAGCAGAACCAGCAGTACAAGATCCGCTTGGAGCAGTACAGCAGTCATTAGTTCTAATAGAACCTATTATTTCTGTATTACTTCTAATACCAGCATTATTGATTGTGTAGCTATAAACATTGTATGTAGTTCCACAACTTGCAGCTAATGTCGTACTAGTTGTAAATCCTGTAGTTGAATTTAAAGAATAATATCTATATTTAATATTAGATTCATTATCAGTAAATGAGTTAGTAGCACTTACATGAACATAATGAGATGAACCTGATGTAGATTTTGTAATAGTTCCGTTTGCAACTTTATTTGGTTTTGTTGAATCGACTAAGTAAGAAGTAGTATCACATTTAGTAGTGATATTACCGGCTTGATCTTCTGCTCTTACACACAGTATTTGACCTTCTTTTTTTGTTGCATAGTTAAAAGTTTCTTCAAAGTTATTAACTATATTATTTCCAAGTACGTTAGTATAAGTTGTACAATTTGTAGCAGAGTTTGTTTTAAAGCAATATTCTACTTTTGTCAAACCAGAATGAATATCAGTAAAAGTATTTGATTTATTTAATAAAGCATAATAAGTATATCCTGTATTTTTAGTTTGACTTTCTATTATAAATGTTCCAATTGTAGGAACTGTTGAATCTACTTCAATAATTGGAATTGATGTAGTATGTATTAAATTTCCTTCTAAATCTTCAACTCTAGCATGAATAATAGAGTTTCTAAATACTGTTAAATCAGTATCTTCTGTAACGATAATCCACTGTCCTTCTGGATGAATTGATGGAGTAGTTGTAGTAGTATCTGTTACTTCAATAAAATATTTTGAAACAGTTCCTTCTACTTGTGGAAAATCAATTGCTGCACTTTTTTCTTGTTGCCATCCACTTTCTATTCCACTAAATACAATTTCAGGTACAAAAAGTGTTTTAATTGTTAATTTATCTGATAAACCAAATTCATTGTTTTCTGTAAAACTTTTAACCATAACTGTATATTCTGTATCCATATCTAGACCAGTAAATGTATAGATATTACTATCTTGCATATCAGTCCATGTAAGACCTTCGTCTATACTAAATTGATATCCTTTAATATTACTGTTGGCACCAGTAGTAGTAGCAGTAACTGTAATTGATTTAATTGAAGATGTTGCAGCGATATCAACTTGAATATTTTTATTGTAAGTATATCCACCACAGTCTTCTTTTGATATTATAAAATCTTTTTCATAACCAGTAGCACAATAAGTACCATCAGTTATAGAGACAACATAAACATCATTATCTTCATAAATGTATCCAAAAATCATTTTATCATTTGATAAACTTAATCTAGGGTCAGTAACATCTATAATTCCAACTAATTGTTCTTCTCTGTTTTCTGTTTTGTAAATTTCAACAGCATCAAAGACTCCATGAACACTTTGTTTAAATACTCCACGTCTATATTCTTCGATTAAATGATTTATAATCGGAGTCGTAATAGCTACTACTATTCCTAATACAACAATAACTCCAAGTACTTCTATTAATGTAAATGCTTTTTTCATATTAAAACCCCTATTTTCTACTATATTAAATGTACTAAATTTTTAGGAAAAAGTCAATTTATTCCTATATAAATTTCATAATAAATAAGGTATAATATATATGGTGATATTTATGAAAAAAATACTATTAGTAGAAGATAATGAAGTAATAACAAAAGGTCTTTTGTTTTTATTATCTAAAAATTATGAAGTAACATCTTGCACTACTTATGAAGACGCAAGTAATTATATAAATAATCTTTTTGATTTGATTATTTTAGATATCAATTTACCTGATGGAAGTGGTTTTGATTTAGCAAGTAAAACAAATATTCCAATTTTGTTTTTAACTGCTCGTGATTTAGAAGAGGATATTATAAAAGGTCTTAGTTTAGGTGAAGATTATTTAATTAAACCTTTTAGAAATCAAGAATTATTAGCACGTATTGAAAAGATATTAAAAAGAAATAATAAAAGTATTTTATCTTTTGAATCTATTTCTATTAATTTAGATAATATGGAAGTATATGAAGATAACAAAGTAATTAATTTAACAAAATTAGAATTTAAAATATTAGTATTATTATTAGAAAATTTAAATAAAATAATAACTCGTGATAAACTTTATGATTTAGTTTATGATAATACTTCTAAATTTGTTGAAAGTAATACATTAAGTGTTTATATAAAAAGATTAAGAGAAAAATTTAGTTTAGATTTTATTGAAACTATTAAAGGAGTAGGATATCGTGTTAATAAAAAATAGTTTAAAATATTTATTAATTATAGTTATATTTTTGTTTTCTACTTTTTTAATTACTAAATATAATTATGAAACTTATGCAAAAAAAACTAATACTTTAATTTTATTAATTGCTAATGATATAGAGTCACAATATAGTGATTATGATGAAACTAAATTATTAGATATTCTTAATAATAAAAAAATAGATACAAATGTATTATTTTCTTATGGTTTTGATATAGAAGATATTGATATGATTGAATCAATGAATACTGCTTATGAAACTAATTTAAAAACAAATTTGATTTTTATATTTATTATTTTGTTATTTGTTACTACAATATGTTTTTATATGGATTATAAAAAGTATAAAACTATTGATGAATTAACTTTATATTTAAATCAATTAAACAATAAAAATTATGATATTGATATAATGAGTAATGAAGATAGTAATTTATCTAAGTTGAAAAATGAAATATATAAAACAACTATTTTATTAAAAGAACAAGCAAATATGTTGCAAGAAGAAAAGAGATTATTAAAAGATAATATAGTAGATATTTCCCATCAATTAAAAACCCCTTTAGCGTCAATTTCTATTATGGTTGATAATATAATTGAAAATAAAGATATGAACGAATTTACAAGAAGTGATTTTTTAAATGATATAAATAATTCTTTAGAACATATTAATTTCTTAGTTATGAATTTATTAAAACTTTCTAGATTTGATGCAAATGTTATTGAATTTAAAAATGAAAAAATAAATGTATTAAAATTCATTAATGAAATTAAACAAGATTTAAACTATTTAGTTAAAGATAAAAAAATAGATTTTGATATTGATATAAACTCTAAAATATATTTTTATGGTGATTATAAATGGCAAAAAGAAGCAATTAGTAATATTTTAAAAAACGCTATAGAGCATACACGTGATAAAATAATAATAAATGCTACTAAAAATAACTTTTTTGTAAATATAAATATATCTGATAATGGTAGTGGTATAAGTAAAAAAGATCTTAAAAATATGTTTGAAAGATTTTATAAATCTAAAGATTCAAAAGGTGTTGGAGTAGGTCTTAATTTAGCACAAACTATTATAAAAAAAGATAAAGGATTAATTTCTGTTAAAAGAGATTCATTAACTACTTTTGAAATTAAATATTTTAACAAGGAGCATTTATGATTATTAAAGAAAATATTATTAATAAAATAGAAATTAAAAAATCTAAATTTTTTGTTTTCTTAATAAAAGTAGATGATGTATCTTTAGTAAATAGTTATTTAAACAAAATAAAAGAAGATTATAAAGGAGCAAATCATTATTGTTATGCATATATAATCTCTTCGTTAGAAAAATGTAGTGATGATGGAGAGCCAAGTGGAACAGCAGGATTACCTATTTTAAATATTTTAAAATATGAAAATTTAGAAAATATTTTATGTGTAGTTGTAAGATATTTTGGAGGTATTAAATTAGGTGCTGGTGGATTAATTAGAGCATATGCTTCTGTTTGCAAAGAAACTATTAATTTAGTGGAAAAAGAAGAGTTAATTGAATATGTAAATAAAGTTATAACTTTTTCTTATGATGAATTAAAAGAAATAGATTATATAGTTAAAGATTATATTGTTGATAAAATATTTACTGATAATATAACTTATTATTTAAAAATACCTATTGATATATATAAGAAAATTAATATAAAAAAATATGAAAAAAACGTTTAATTTAAACGTCTTTTTTTGTATATAACCAAGAACCGAATAATACAGTTGCTGGTACTGTAAGAAGTATTCCTATACTACCTATAATTGCTTGAGATATTTCTACAACAAACATTTCTAAATTTAAAATAATTAATATGTCTTTAGTGTAGATAGTAAATAATAAAATTACTGCTAAAGAACTTCCAACATAGGCTAATATTAATGTATTTGTCATTGTACCAATTATATCTTTACTGATATTCATTCCGGATTTAACTAATTTTGTATAAGTTTTATCTTTCATTTCAATTGACAATTCATTTAATGAACTTGCTATAGACATTGATACATCCATAATAGCTCCTAAAGAACCTATTAAAATACCAGCCCATACAATTGCTACTAAATCAATTTTTATACCATCTACTAAACTTAAAAAAACATAATCTTGATCAATTACTCCTGTTACTTGTAATAAATTATTAAATATAAATGCCAGTATACCAGCAGTTATAATTCCTAAAATATTACCTACTATTGCAGTTAGAGTTTTTTTATTAAATCCATTTAATAAAGTTAAATTAGTTAATACTATAAATACAATTGTTATTAAAGTAAGTAAGTAAATATTTATACCTGATAAAATAGCTGGTATAAATACTAAAAAAATAGATAAAGTAGTTATTAATAAAGATAAAATAGTTGTAATACCTTTAAAACCACCGATTACTATAATCAATATTATAAATAAGAGAACTAAAAAAGTGATTGTAGGTATTCTATTATGTGATGCGTAAGAGTATGTTTCTGAATTTTCAGTAACTAATATTTTATCGTTTTTTTCAACTTCTTTTGGTTTGGGTTTATAGTAATTATCAATTAATTGCTCTCCTGTTATAATTTCTCCATTACTTAATTTAGCGTTAAATTCAATTAAAGTTACATGTTCTGTTGATTCTATATTTAATATTTCAGTAACTGTAGCTGTTTTTACATTCATTCCATCATCAAAACCTTGATATTCAAAATATCTAAAAGCTATAAAAATAGTTAAAAATGCAATTATTGATATAATTATTATTTCTTTTAATCTTTTATTCATTGTCATAATATAATACATTTAAGTCAACTGTAGTTGATATACCATCAACTTTACCAGAGTCAGTTGCTTGCCAAATGTAATATTCTCCTTCATAATCTGTATTGCTTGTATAATGTGCTAACCACGTTTTATATTCTGGTAAATCCCAAATCGCATTTAAATATGTTTTACTTCCATATATCATACCTTCATAACCTGCTTCTTCTACTACGTTAAAGAAAGCTCTAGCTTGGTTATTTAAATCATTGAAGCTTATATCGTATTTATCAAATCCTGACCATATCTCCCAGTCATAAACAATAGGATAGTCTAATTCTATTCCATCTAAAATTTCTACGACCCATTCAGCTTGCTCTATAGCAGATTCGGCTTTTGTTGCATATGAGAAGAAATAAACTCCTACTTTCAAACCTGCTTCTTTAGCGTTTTTCATATTTTCTACATAGGTTTCGTCCATGACCATATTACCATCATAACCATGACCCCAACCCATACGCATAATAACAAATTCAACACCTGCTTCTTTTACTTTGTTAAAATCAATATCTGCTTGCCATTTAGAAACATCTATCCCAATAGCCGTATTTTCTGTTTTATGTTCAGCAATAAAATCATCTAAATAAATATAGTTTGGAGTAGTAGGGGTTGTTGGTGTTGTGGTAGTAACTGGCTTATTTACATGTAATGTAAAATTTTTCTCAGTTGTATTTCCAGATGCATCTGTTGCTTTATACATTAAAGGATAACTTCCTAATTTAGTTGTGTCATAAGTTCCTACAATTTCACAATTCATTGTTGAATCTAGATTATCACCACATACAATAGTATCTAATCCATTGAAATCATTGTTTTGGGTTACATAATAATTACTAGACGCCATAATTAAAGGTGCTGTTGTATCTTTAGTCGTAATAGTAACAGTCAAATTAATTAATTCATTATCTACAGATCTATATAAAACACTTGTTTTAATTTCCCCTAAAATATCTGTGTTTATTTTTTTGTTTTCACTTAATATTTCAGTTACTTTAAAATCAATTAGGTCATGTGTAGTTAATAAACTAGTTGCTTCTATTTCAATAGCACTTGTTTTTTCGATAGGTTTTTCTTTATTAATAACTATATATAATGTTGATATTGCTACTAATAAAATTAAAATAATAAAAATTCTTTTTTTCATAATTAACTCCTTTTTATACTATTTAAATTATATCACAAAAGTATTAAAAAAATTATAAATATGGTATAATTTTTAAAGGTGATTTTATGGAAGAATATAGAAAAATTGAAAAAAGTTTAATTAAAAAATATAGAAAAGAAATTTGGAGTAATTTTGTTAGAGCTATTAAAGAATATAAATTAGTAAATGAAGGTGATAAAATAGCTGTTTGTATAAGCGGCGGAAAAGATTCGTTTATTTTAGCTAAGTTATTGCAAGAATTACAAAGACATGGAATATTTAAATTTGATTTAGAATTTATTGTTATGAATCCTGGGTATAAAGAAGAAAATGTAGTGAAAATAAAAGATAATGCTAAAAAATTAAATATTGATATTCATATGTTTGAAACAGATATTTTTGAAATAGTAGATTCGGTTTCAAAATCCCCTTGTTATTTATGTGCTCGAATGAGACGTGGAAACCTTTATGCAAAAGCAAAAGAGTTAGGTTGTAACAAAATAGCTTTAGGGCATCACTTTGATGATGTTGTTGAAACCACTTTAATGAGTTTATTATATGCAGGGGACTTTAAAACAATGATGCCAAAATTACATAGTACAAATTTTGAAGGTATGGAATTAATAAGACCACTTTATTTTGTTAAGGAAGAAGATATTATTAGATGGGTTAACCATAATGAATTAGAATTTATTAACTGTGCTTGTAGATTTACAGAAAAAGTTGAATATGAAAACTTAAACTCTGCTAGAAAAACAACTAAAAAGTTAATTGCAGAGTTAAAAAAAGTACATAATGCTGTAGATAAAAACATTTATAATGCAACTAAAAATGTTAATCTAAATACTATTATTGGATATCATAAAGATGAATATGTTTCTTTTTTAGATGATTACAATAAATAGTTTTCAACTTTTAAATTATATGCTATAATGTGTTTAGAATAAGAAAGAAGGGTATATATGAAAGAAATAAAAAAAAGGGTTAGAAAATCAGGAATTATCAAAAGTTTAATATTATTGATGATAGCACTTCTATTTACATCTGGTTATTTTATCTTAGATGTAGATTTTGATGCTTTATTTAATGAACCTTGTGTTGTAGATTCTATAGATGATATAGAAGCTTGTACAGGTAAATATACAACATTAAAATTTGAAGAAGCTTATAATGTTGAATATGCTTTTGAAGTAAATGGAGAATTAGCTGGTTCTTTTGTTGATTTTGGGTTAAATGATAAAATTTTAATCGGATTAGTTGATAAAGATGAAGCTTCTGCGTTATTCCATAATACTACAGATGGAGCTACTGAAATAAAAGAATTAACAGGAGTATTAAAAGAGTTTACAGATGAAAATATGATTACTGCATTTAATTCGATTTTTGAAAAATATTTAGAAAAATATACAGAAATAACAAGAGAAGAATTAGAACAAGTATTCTTACCTGTTCAATTTGATGCATATACAGATTCATTAACTAATGAATATATTACTTTTTATACTTTAACAACTTTAATAGGAATAACTATATTATTATTCTTAGTTACAGTTATAAAAACTTTAACAGTAAAAGTTAAATATCAAAAAGGTATTAACAAAGATAAAATAGAAGAAGAATTATTACATGGTCCATATTTATACAAAGGTAAAAACTTTATCTTAACTTATAATCATGTAGTGGCTATTCATAAATATTCAATTAAAGCAAATAAATTAGATGATTTAATTTGGATGTATGAAAGAGTAGTTAAAAAGATCGGTTCTTCTAGTAATGAAAAATTTGTTATATTCAATTTTAAAGGAAAAACAAATTCAAAAGTTAAATTTAAAAATGAAGATATCGAAAATGTTATTAGATTATCAACATTTAGAAATACTGATATGCTAACTGGATATAGTAAAGAAAATTATAGTAAATGGAAAAATAGTTAAGTCTATTTTTCTTTTTTTTTCATAAATTTATTTAGGTGATTATGTGAATTATATTACTTTATTTTTAAAAGGTTTAGTTATTGGGATAGGTAAAGTTATACCTGGAGTAAGTGGAGCTTTAATCGCTATTTCTTTCAATGTTTACGAAAGAAGTATAAAGTTTTTATCTAATCCATTTAAAAACTTAAAAAAAGATTTTTTCTTTATGTTAGTTTTAGGATTAGGTATAGTACTTGCAATAAGTTTTTTTAGTAATATAATTTATTTTTGTCTAAATAACTATTATCTTTGGACTATGTTACTTTTTATAGGTTTAATTATGGGATGTTTAAAGGAAATAAAATCTAATTTTACTATTAAAAATAACTTAGATTACTTAAAAATATGCTTTATAAGTATATTTTTTGTAATTATAATGTCAATTAATTTTAATAATGCAAATGGAGATGTAAGTTTTTATACTTTATTTACAATAGGTTTTATAGAAAGTATAGCGATGGTTATTCCAGGAATTAGTGGTACAGCTATATTAATGTCTTTAGGATATTATGATATATATTTAAGTGTTTTAAGTAGCATGACTAATATTAATTTATTTATATTTAATTTTTATAATTTAGTTGTTTTGTTTTTAGGAATAATTTTTGGTATCTTTGTAACTTCAAAAATAATTAATTATTTATTTTCAAAATGTTACAATTTTGTATATTTGATTATTTATTCATGTGCTCTATCAACGATATTTTTAATGTTTTTACTTACACTAAAGTATAACTATTCTTTTATAGAAGTTATTATAGGTCTTTGTTTATTATTGATAGGGCGTTTTTTAGCACATAAGTTTAGTTAATTTTATTTTGTTTAAGCATACTATATTAATATGGAGGATGTTATGAATAAAAAATTACCTAATATGTTTGTTAATAAAATAGATAAAAATTTATCAAATAATGACACAGTTTATTATTCTAGTAATAGACAGACATTAGAAAAAGTCGTTAAAAGTCCTAGTGATTATATGACTATTAATCAAAAAATAAATGCTATTTTTAAAAGTTTAAATCACGCTTATAAATTAAATGTTAAAATAGTTTATAAAGATGGGACTGAATCCGAAAAAATATTGATCGGTAAAAAACAAAATAATTTAATTACATATGATAATGAAATTATTAATATATCAGATATTTTAAATATAGAAAAAAAATAGGCACTTAAGCCTATTTTTATATACAATCTACGAAAGTATCGTTTAAACATCTAATTACACAGAAACAATTTAAGTCTACTGTGAAAAAAGAATTAGTTGCTATGAATGGTAAATTAGTTTCTACTGCTTCTGGATTTGGAGCTAACACTCTAAATGTAGCACAGTTATCTTCTAATTTTTCTACTCTAAACACTGTTGATGTTTCATCTATTGTATTATCTCTGCTAATTGGCATTGACCAAGGTTGACCGTTACCCGCAGCAGTGTATAACATTACTGGTCTAGTATTACAACTTAAAGTAACAGCATTACAACTTAAAAATCCACGATCACAACTTTCTAAACATACATCGTTACAATCTGAATTTTTTTGTAGTATGTAAATTACTTTTAGTATTTCAGCAATGCATTCACAATTTTGGTTATTGCACATATATTCCACCCCTTTATATATTCATAGTATTTTATTCAATAAATATAAAAAAGTGTTTATATATACCTAGAAAAATTTATTTATTTATATAATCATATTTTGTATATACTTTTCTCGATATGACATTACTGTTAGTTTGTAAAAATAAACGATTGAAATTTTCTAAGTATGCACCAGGTGAAATTAAACCATTTATTTCTAATAATTCTAATCCTGAATTTTTTAAAATTGATTCAGCAATCATTACACAGTTGTTTTTTAAAACAAAGAATTTTTTACTTCTTCCTTTAATGATTTTTTTATATTTACAATCTGCTAGTTTATATAAATCGCTAGACATATCTGTAAATTTATCTTTTTTTATTAATCCCATTTCATATTTTTGTAAATCAGGATACCAATCAATAGTGTTTTCATTTATTAATTTATTAATTTTTTCTTTTACTTTTTGTTCTTGTTTATCAGTTAATTTAATCCCAAATGTTACTATGTATCTATTTTTTTTAGTTACAGCGTATTTTATATATTTTTCGGTATTAGCTATTGCGATAACCCCATCTCCAATTGCGTCAAATAATTCTCTAGAATGATTATCATAATTACCATATGAATAAGTTTTCCCCTTATATGAAATTTCAGCATGACCAAATTTTGCAGAGCCATTTTCTGCTAAATGAAATATTACTTCTAAATCAGGTTTTGTATTTTTAGTTGATTCAAGTACAGTGTTTCTATCTATTTTTAAATGGTTATTTAAATAGTTTATAACAGCTTGGGGAATTAAAACTGTTATGAAATTTGGTAAAGCAATTCTAATTCTTTTTTTTACATTATCTTGGAATTTATTAGGTATTGTTTCACGTAAATAATCAACTAAATAATTAGTTCCTAATAATATGAAATATATGCCTGAAATTAATTCAAAATAATTTATATTTTGATTAGGGTTAAAAATCATTGCTAAACTAAGAACAAAGCAAATAAAAAATTGCATGAAGACTTTAAACTTTCCATTTATTTGGTTTTTCACGTACAAAATGTAATTAATAAAATGTATTAATCCATGAAATAATAAATAAAATCCAAATGCTATAATTAAAGCAGCAGTAAAAAGTTCATTTAATAATATTAAAGTTATTCCTAAAATTACATTAAGAAATTGCTTAATAATTGAATCTATATTTTTCTTCATCAAATTTAAAATTATATTTGAACACGATATCACAATAATACCTAAAGCTATGAAATTTAAAACAGTATGGGAAGCATCATGTTTTACTAATAGTAAAGTAATACCTATTAGTAAAAAGAAAAGCCCGTTGAATAACCAGTTCATAACTTCTAATTTTTTATTTAACATATTATCACCTATATTAATTATAACACATAAAAACATAGACAAAAAATTTTTTTTTGGTATAATGTATGTATAGAATAAAAGGAGAGGTAAAATGGAAAATATACTAGTAGTAGAAAATGGGTTAGAAAAAAATATAGAAGTAGTTAGATTCTTTACATACAATAATATCAAATTTTTAGTATACTCTTTATCTGAAATTGAAGGAGCGCATGCTAAAATATATATATCAAAAGTAACTAATGCAATTGAAACTATAGCAGAAGAAGAGTGGGCTGCATTTAAAAATGTAATAACACCACTTTTAAAAGAAATACAAGATAATAATGTAACAATTGTTAATGAATTAGATTATACTGAATTAAATGGTATGACATTAATGTCATCAAGAGCATTTAAATTATCATTAGAAATGACTAAGTTATTTGGAAGTAATAAAAAACAATTTCCTAAAGTAGAAGTTCAAGCAATGCCAGAAACTCCGGTAATGCCAGAAACTCCGGTAATGCCAGAAATTGCTCAAAATCCAACAATGCCAGAACCAAAAACTGAGTTTAGTGATTTCTTTACACCAGCACCAGTTGTTGCCAGTGAAACTGATTATAAGGCATTATATGAAGAAGCAACTTTAGAATTAGAAAATACTAAAAAAGAGTTAGAACTTTATAAAAATAAATTAGATCAAATTAATAATATCATTAATTTATAAAAACAGACTATTACAAAAGTAATAGTTTTTTTTTATAATCATAAAATTAATTGAGGCGATTTAGGTGAAAAATACTATTTTATATTATTACAATATTGAACCAGATAAAATAGTTCAAAGTAAAAATGAATTTAAAATATTTAGTCAAGGTAACTTATATTTATTAGTTGAAGTTAATAGATACTTATATGAAATAGAAGAAATTTATAATCTAAGCTATTTACTAGCAGAATATGGTTTTTTAGTTCACCAGCCTATTTATAATATAAACAAGGACCTAATAACTAATTATAATGATAAAAGTTATTGCTTAATGCAGGTACATAATAAAAATAATAAAAAAATTACTTTGGAAGATATTATATTTTTTTCAAATGAAATAGAAGAATTTAATTCTTTAAAAAGAGATGATTGGCATAATTTGTGGGCTAACAAAATTGATTTTTATGAAGAACAAATTTTAGAAATAGGATTAAAGTATCCAAATTTAAGAAAAACTTTCAGTTATTTTGTAGGACTTTCAGAAAATGCAATAAGTTTATCCAGAAATATTAAAAGTAATTATCTATGTGTTAGCCATAAACGAATTACTCATAATTTTTACGAATGGGATTTTTTAAATCCATTTAATTTAATATTGGATAGCAAAGTAAGAGATGTATCAGAATTTTTTAAGTATAGATTTATATATGAAAAAAACACTTTATTTGAAGTGTTTGATTATATTAATAATAATATTTTTAATAAGGAAGATGCTACTTTATTATTTGCTAGGTTAATGTATCCTTCTTTTTATTTTGATGTATTAGAAACTATTATAGATAACAAATGTGAAGATAAACAATTAGAAGAAATAATAATTAAAATAAATGATTTTGAATTGTTTTTAGAAGAAGTTTATTTATATTTAAAAAACTCATACAATATCGAAACTATAAACTGGCTAGAAAAAAAACGTCTTAATCGACGTTTATAACTTCTTTTACACTAGGAACTTCTTCTTGTATAGCAGCCTCAATTCCTTCTTTTAATGTTAAGTTCATCATATGACAGTTAGCACAAGCGCCCATCATTTTAACATAAACTATATCATCTTCATATTTAATAAATTCAATATCTCCACCATCATTAATTAAAAAAGGTCTTAAGGTATTGATAACTTCAATAATTTTTTCTTCCATTCAAATCACCTGTGGTTATTATATACTAATAAAATAATTAAGTAAATAGGTTTAAAAAACTTTAATAGTTTATTAATGTATGATATAATTGGTAGCAGAGGTGCAGACAATGACAAATTATAAAATAGGCCGTATTGTCAAAGGGACTGTAACAGGAATAGAAACTTATGGTGTTTTTATTTCACTTGATGAATATTATAGTGGATTAATACATATATCAGAAATTTCACATGGATTTGTAAAAAGTGTGCATGATTTTGTAAAAATTGGTGATGTTATATATGTAGAAATTTTAGATATTGATAATGAAAGTAGTCATTTAAAATTAAGTATAAAAAATATTGACTATCGAGTAAATCACAAAAATAATAAAAAAATTATCGAGGAAACATCACAAGGTTTTGATACTTTGGCAGCGAAATTACCTATATGGTTGGAAGAAAAATTAAAAAAAATAAAAAAAATAAAATAATTCTATTGACAAATGATATCGTAGGTGGTAATATTAATTACGTCCAACGGTGCATGGGAGATTAGCTCAGTTGGTTAGAGCACCTGCCTTACAAGCAGGGGGTCACAGGTTCGAGTCCTGTATCTCCCACCATGCCGGAATAGCTCAATTGGTAGAGCAACTGACTTGTAATCAGTAGGTTGAGGGTTCAAGTCCTTTTTCCGGCACCATTAGTTGGAGGGGTAGCGAAGTGGTCAAACGCGGCAGACTGTAAATCTGTTCCTTCGGGTTCGATGGTTCAAATCCATCTCCCTCCACCACTAATATTGTGGTAAAAATAATTGCCTCGTAGCCAAGCGGTAAGGCACCACACTTTGACTGTGGCATGCGTTAGTTCGAATCTAACCGAGGCAGCCATTTTATTTATTATTTATTAACATGTCCCGTTAGCTCAGCTGGTAGAGCATTTGACTTTTAATCAAAGGGTCACAGATTCGAATTCTGTACGGGACACCATTTAGAAATTAAACTTAACTTCGGTTAAGTTTTTTATTTTACATTTAAAAAAATATATGCTAATCTTAATAATAGGAGGAGTATATATGGAAACAATTTTAAAGTGTTCAAATTTAAAAAAGAAGTTTTTTCAAAAACAAATATTAAAAGATATTTCATTTGAAGTTAATAAAGGCGATATACTAGCTTTTATAGGGCCAAATGGTAGTGGTAAAACAACTACTATTAAGCTTATATTAGGTCTTAATTCAATTGATTCAGGGGAAGTTATTATAAATGGTTATAATATAAAAAAAGATTTTTCAAAAGCAATTGAAAAAGTAGGTGCAATCGTTGAAAACCCGGATTCTTATATGTATTTATCAGGAAGAAAAAATTTAGAAATGTTAGCTAGATTATATCCTGATGTTAGTAAAGAAAAAATAGAAGAAGTAATTAAATTAGTTGGTTTAGAAAAAAGAATAAACGATAAGGTATCAAAATATTCTTTAGGTATGAGACAAAGATTAGGTATTGCAAAATCATTATTACACAATCCTAATTTACTAATACTAGACGAACCAACTAATGGATTAGATCCAGAAGGTATTAGAGATTTACGTATTATACTTAAACAATTAGCTAAAGCAGGTGTTGGAGTATTAATATCTTCACATAATTTAGCAGAATTAGAAAGTTTTTGTAATAAAGTATGTATTATAGATAATGGAAAAATTATTGAATCTTCTAAAGTAGAAGAGTTTAAACAAATTGAAAATAAATATATTATAGAATTAAATGATCTTACAAATTTAGAAAATTTAGAAATTTCTTTATTAGAAGATAATAAAATAAGTTTTACAGGTAGTAAAGAAGAAGTCGCTTTATTAATTAAAGAATTGATTATTAAAGATAAATTAATTTATGAAGTTAAACAAGTAGAACTTACATTAGAAGAAGCCTTCTTAAATAAGACTGGGGGTAATGTAATTGATTAATTTAATTAAAAATGAATTTACTAAAATATTCAGAAAAAAAATAATATATATTTTCTTAGGTATTGGAATTGTATTTTCTTTAGCAGGTATATATTTTGACAAAGAATTTAATAATCCAGGGTACTATTATGATTATTATGGTGAAAATTCAGCTAAATATGAAATTGAGTATTATAAAGAAAACTTGGAGAGAATTGGCAAAATAAATGAAAAAAATGCTCTAGAATATGTAAATACTATGGCTTATTTAGAATTTTTCCAATATTTTTATGTTGAAAAAGATATAGAAAGTTGGAAATTTCAGTATATGTTCGAAGTTAATGCTGAAAGTTATTTTTTTGATTATTATAATAGTGTTTATTCAAGTTACATAACTGGAGTTCAAGATTCGGAAGAAGAAACTGAACAAAAAAGATTAGAATTAGAAGAAATAAAAAACAAAGTAGTTAACATAACTTTTGATGGGTATATACATGAGCAAATTGCTACTTTAGAAAAACGCCTATCTATGATTGATGCAAAAAAACAACCATACGAAGTTGAAAAAATAAATACTGAAATAAAATATTTAAACTATCGTAAAGAAAATTCAATTGCATACGATAATAGTAGAGCCAATATAGAACTTTTACAAATGATAGATGATTCTCTTTACTACTATAATAGGTTAGCTGAAGGATATGGAAGTGATAATCCTAAAGAAACTGTAGAAAATTATGAAGAATATTCTTATTATGAATATAAGGGAATAGAAAAAAAAGTACATGAAACAATGTATATCTTTGATAACCATATAGAATTTTATGAAGAAACACCAAATCAAAGTGTCAGAAACTATGTTGGATTATATACAGTATTAATAGTATTATTTATAGCGTTAATAGCTGCAGGAATATTAAGTAGTGAATTTGAAAATGGGACTATTAAAACACTTCTTATAACACCTTATTCTAGAGCAAAAGTATTGACATCAAAATTAATTACAATTTTACTTATGATTCCAATTTTATATGTATTAGGTTTATTAGTTCATGTTATATTAAGTTTTATTATTTTAGGATTTAGCGGTTTAGATATACCTGTATTAATATATAATTTTGAAACTGGTTTAGTTGCAGAACAAAATGTATTTATTTACTCTCTAATTTCATTTATTAAACTTAGTCCAATATTTATTTGCATAGGAATCTTTGCATTAGCAATATCTATAGTAAAACCAAGTGCCTTAATAGCGGGGATGCTTTCATTTTTGTTATATGCAGGAAGTATGATTGTGGTTCCGATTGCAACTAGTCTTAATGTAACATCTTTAAAATATATGATATTTATGAGTTGGGATTTGAATTTGTTTAACGAATATACAAAAGCACCACTTGGATTAACTCCAATAATAGCATTAATTGTATTCTTTATTTACACTTTAATAACACTAGTTATAAGTTATATAGTGTTTAATAAGAAAAATATTAAAAATGTATAAAAATAAAACAACAAATATTGTTGTTTTTTTATGATTAAAAGTAATAAAATAGAAAAATAACATATATTTTAGTTAAAAATGTTAAAAAAACATATAAAAAGTATTTACACAGGTTAAAAAATATAATATAATGTAGAAGTCTTAAGCAATTGAAACAAATTGCCTGAGTGGCGAAATTGGTAGACGCACAGGACTTAAAATCCTGCGGGAGTCAA